>JAOZUP010000559.1 GCA_029938595.1 Thermoanaerobaculales bacterium
CGTGCGTAGGGGTTTGAGCCGTCCCCCTGGGACCGCCGAGCTCCAGCTCGGCATCCTTTGTAGGCGGGTCCTTAAGGGCCCGCCACCGCCCGGTGTCAATATCTCCCGCCTGGTCGGCCAACCTGAATGATGCGGATACGCAGTGTTGAATTTCCCGTCCACCCACCCCGGCAATCGGGGATTTGAGCCGCGACCTGTCACGGCGAAGCCGGAAGCGGCGGCAGACTCATAGCCCGGGGTGTGAGCCGCGGGTAGGGGACAGAACGGCATTCCATCAAGCCGCAAAGCGGTGACAGACTCATAGTGGGGGCGCGAGCCTCAGGAAACAGACAGGACGCCATCCGTCAAGCCGCGAAGCGGCGACAGATTCACAGCCTGGGGCGTGAGCCCACATAATGGGACAGGACTCCATCCATCAAGCCGCGAAGCGGCGACAGATAATTAGCCTGGGGCGTGAGCCCCAGGAAAAAGAAGCCCCAATAAATTTAGCTCCGGAGGAGCGACAGATTTCGCCTGCGGCGTCAGCCGCAGGTGCTGCAACCTCTCGTCCTCACACCGCGAGAACTGATTCGAGCGCCTCGGCGGGGGAGACGATGCGGACACCGCCAACCTCGGATCCGAAGAGGTGGCTGAAGTGGGTGCGGTCGCCGGTGACCAGGAGATCAGCGCCAGCCGCAACCGCGGCGGCGAGGATCGGCGCATCACTGTCCTGAAGATCGCGACCCGCGGCCGACTCCACCATCTGGGGACCGGCCTCCGCTACCGTCTCCACCCCTTTCAGGAGCCCCTCGAGAACCTTCGCCCCCCGCGGCGACTTGAGACCGAGATTGCGGCGCGCCTCTTGAATTGCGTGCGGCGAGGCAACGAGCTCGCACCGGCCGGCCGCAGCCAGCCGAAAAAGAGCCCGCCCCCGACCCTGCGGCCAATGAGCGGCCGCGGAGATGACGTTGGAATCGACAAAGATACGCACCGTCAATCCTCGGCGGTCTCGCGAAGGCGCTTGGCCTCCTCGGCGCTCATCTCGTCCTCGTCGAGAAACTCACTCACCCGTGCGTCGCTGTAGATCTCGATCGGGTAAACCCCGGCCGGCCGCAGCAGGATCGATCCATCGGGAGTTGCCTCCACAAGCAGCAACATCTCTCCCTCGAGCCCAAGTGCGTCGAGGACGGCCTTCGGAATCGAGATCTGTCCCTTCTTGCCCAATTTGACGGTTTCCATGGTTCCAATATACCAGAAATCCGGAAGCCCGGAATAATGGAGATAATTCGAGATCCCCCATGAGGTGGGGCCGACGTATCCGATCCAAAGCTGGCGGTTGGGTGATGGAAAATTCGAAATTCGAAATTCGAAATTCGAAATCGCCATCGGGTTTCCGGCTATGATGAACGTGACCGCTGCCGGAGTGGCGGAATGGCAGACGCTGGGGACTTAAAATCCCCTGAGGGTATCCTCGTGAGGGTTCGATCCCCTCCTCCGGCACCATTTAGAATCAATCACTTACGCAGGAGCCCCCGGATTCGTTTCCGGGTTTTTTTGTTCCATGTCACACTCCTGTCACACTAAAAGTCCGCAAGTTACGACATCTGACAACAGTTCCCAACGCGACCAGAGGGGCACATTACAAATACATGCGTGAGCCCCAGTGGGGATGTACGGTCAGGCCCTTGGTGCACTTGAACCCAACAAACGGCAGCCGCTCATTTCGTAACGCCCACCTTGCTGCGATACCATGCCCTAGGGGAACCACTCACAATGCGAGACCTCATCGGTCGCACCCTTGGCCACTACCGCATCGTCGAGAAGATCGGCGAGGGTGGGATGGGCCAGGTCTACCGCGCCCGGGACGAGCGGTTGGATCGTGATGTGGCGGTCAAGGTGCTGCCGGAGGAGATGGCAGCCGATCAGTCGCGGCTGGGGCGGCTGCAGCGGGAAGCAAAGGCGTTGGCGGCGCTCGATCATCCCGGCATCGTGACGATCTTCTCGGTAGAGGAGGCCGACGGGATCCACTTCCTCACCATGGCCTACGTGGAGGGGCAGACCCTGGGCCATCTGATTCCGCCGGAAGGCATGGACGTGGAACCTCTGCTCGATTTCGGGGTGGCGTTGGCTGACGCGTTGCGGGCGGCCCACGAGCGGGGGATCGTCCACCGGGACCTCAAACCCTCCAACGTCATGGTGGACCGGGAGGGGCGGTTGCGAGTGCTGGACTTCGGGCTCGCCCGGATGGAGGAGACGGTACCGCTGTCGAGCCAGCTGGAGACCGCGACCTTGCAGGAGCCCATGACCCATTACGGGATGGTGCTGGGAACCATTCCCTACATGTCTCCGGAGCAGGCGGAAGGCAAGCCAGTGGGTCCTTCCACCGACCTCTTCTCGCTTGGAGTGGTGCTGTACGAGATGGCGACGGGGTCACGTCCGTTCGGTGGGGAGACGACGGCTTCACTGATCTCGGCGATCTTGCGGGACACCCCGTCAGCGGTGACGGAGGTCCGGCCCGAGG
>JAOZUP010000149.1 GCA_029938595.1 Thermoanaerobaculales bacterium
GAGCGCATCCCTCACACGGATGAAGTCCGCGGTTCGAGTCCGCGCGCGCCTACCACCGCGGAGATCCGAAGCCCGACCCCCAACGGTCGGGTTTTTGTGTTGCTGGGAGAAAACGATGACCGAAAAAATACGGGTGAGCTTGCCGGACGGAAGCGCGCGGGAATTTTCCGCGGGCACAACCGTCCTCGAGGTGGCCGAGGCCATCGGCCCGCGGCTCGCCCGCGACACGATTGCGGGGATGGTCGATGGTCAGTTGGTGGATCTGCGGACGCCCATCAGATGTGATACCGACCTCCGGATCGTGACCGCCAAGGACCCCGAGGCGGGCGATGTCATCCGTCACTCAGCCGAGCACGTACTCGCAGACGCGGTCAAACGTCTGTGGCCGGGCACACCGATCGACGCCGGCCGCCGGGACCATTCTGAGAAGTACCAGTACGACTTCCGCTTTCCACGCCCCTTCCGCCCCGAAGACTTCGAGCGTATCGAGGAGGAGATGGCGCGAATCATATCCGAGGGCCTCGAGTTCGAGCGGCGGGAAGCGGACCGCGACGAGGTGCGGCGGGTGATGACCGAGCGCGGCGAGGACATCAAGCTCATCAGGCTCGAGGATATCCCCGAGGACGACACGATCACCCTGTACTCCCACGGCCCGTTCCTCGACCTATGCCGCGGCCCGCACGTTCAGCGCACCTCGCAGATCGGTGCGGTGCGGCTGCTCGAGGCCTCCGGCGCGTACTTCAAGGGTGACGAGCGCAACGAGATGTTGCAGCGCATCTACGGCACCGCCTTCGCCTCGAAGAAGGAGCTCGAAGCGTATTTCGCGCGCCTCGAGGAGCTCAAGCGGCGCGACCATCGGCGGCTGGGCCGCGAGCTCGATCTTTTCTCCTTCCACACCGAGGCGCCGGCGAGCCCGTTCTTCCACCCACGGGGGACGATCGTTTACAACGCCCTCATCGAGCTCATGCGTGAGAAGTACCGTGCCTACGGCTACGACGAGGTCATCACCCCACAGATCTTCGACGTCGAGTTGTGGAAGCGTTCGGGGCACTACGACAACTACCGCGATGACATGTTCTTCGCCGATGCTTTTGACGAGGTCGAGGAGCGTTCCGCGAGCATCAAACCGATGAACTGTCCGTCACACTGTCTGCTATACGGTGGCAGGGCCCACTCCTACCGCGAACTGCCGCTGCGGATCGCCGACTTCGGTCGCCTCCACCGCTACGAGCGATCTGGGGTGGTGACGGGCTTAACGAGGGTGCGGACCTTCTCCCAGGACGATGCCCATATCTTCTGCACGCCCGAGCAGATCGAGGCCGAGATGACCGCCCTCTTCGACTTCGTCTTCGAGATCTACGATCTCTTCGACTTCTCAGACGTCCGGGTCTACCTTTCGACCCGGCCCGAGAAGGCGATGGGCGACCCCAAAGTTTGGGAGCACGCCGAAGCGGTGCTCGCCCGGTGTCTCGATGATCGGCAGGATCTCAACTACACCGTCAAGCCGGGCGAAGGCGCGTTCTACGGTCCGAAGATCGACTTTGACATCCACGACGCGCTCGGCCGTTCGTGGCAGCTGGCCACCATCCAGCTCGATTTCCAGATGCCCGAACGCTTCGATCTGACCTATGTTGACTCTGACGGTTCCGAAAAGCGGCCGGTGATGATCCACCGCGCCATCCTGGGATCGCTGGAGCGTTTCTACGCGGTGATGCTGGAGCACTTCGGCGGCAATCTGCCGCCATGGCTGGCGCCGGAGCAGGCGCGGGTGCTACCGGTCACCGATGAGGTCAACGACTACGCCGAAGGGGTGGCGTCCGGCCTTCGTGCCTGTGGGTTGCGGGTGGAGGTCGATCGGCGCTCGGAGAAGCTCGGTTACAAGATCCGGGACGGAGAGACTCAGAAGGTGCCCTATCTCCTGGTGGTAGGGCAGCGTGAAGCGGAGAACGACACAGTGTCCCTCAGACTGCGGCATCGGAGGGACGAAGGTGTGAAGTCAGTCGACGAGGTCGCCGACCGCATCACACACGCCGTCAACACACGCTCTTTGGAGCTTTGACTCAATTCGGAAAAAGGAGCCGGTTATGCCCAAATTGAAGACTCACCGTGGCGCTGCCAAACGGATCAAGAGAACCGCAAGTGGCAAGTTCAAGCGCCACCACGCTTATCACTCACATATCCTGACCAAGAAGTCCCGCAAGCGGAAGCGCAAGCTGCGCTCCTCCACCATCGTGTCACCGGGCGACGCCAAGGTGCTCGAAAAAATGCTCGCGGCGCAGAATTAGGGAGACAGCATGCGTGTCAAGAGATCGTCTAATCGCAAAGACCGACGCAAGAAGATCCTCAAGCTTGCCGAGGGCTACTGGGGCGGAAAATCGCGGTTGCACCGAACCGCCAAGATCCAGGTCGAAAAATCCCTGCAGTACGCTTATCGCGACCGCAAGCAGCGCAAGCGCCAATTCCGTTCGTTGTGGATCACCCGCATCAACGCGGCGGCGCGGCAGAACGGCACAACCTATTCGGTCTTTATCGCCGGTCTGAAGAACGCCGGCTGTGACCTCGACCGCAAGGTCCTCGCCGATATCGCGGTGCGGGATCCGCAGGTCTTTACCCAGCTCGTCGAGCTCTCCAGGCAGGTCGAGGCCTGAGGGTTCCGTGGGCACGACGCGACTCGACAAGGTCCGCGCGGATTTCCTCACCGACCTCGAACAGGCCGGCGATGACGCTGAGGCGGTGGAAAAGGTTCGGATTAAGTTCGCCGGCCGCCGCTCCGGCTTGCTGTTGGATCTGACCGCGGCGCTGCGCGAGCTCCCGAAGGAGGAGAAGCGCGACTACGGGCGCGCCCTCAACGAGCTCAAGACCTTGATCAACACCAAGCTCGCGGAGGTCAAGGTTCAGGCAAATGCGGCCACCGTAGCAACAGAACCCTCATCGGTGGATGTCACCTTGCCGGGAACGCCGGTTCCGCGTGGTGCCCAACACCCCGTGCACATCGTCCGGCGGCGCATCGAGGAGATCTTCCTCCGCATGGGTTATGACGTCGAGGCCGGGCCCGAGGCCGAGGACGATTGGCACAACTTCGAGGCCCTCAACATTCCGCCCGATCATCCGGCTCGGGACGATCAGGACACCTTCTACCTTCCGGGAGGATTCCTGCTGCGGACCCACACCTCGCCGGTGCAGGCCCGCGTGATGGAGAGTCGCAAGCCGCCCATCCGGATCATCGTTCCGGGTCGCGTCTACCGCCGCGACTCAGACCTCCGTCACTCACCGATGTTCCACCAGATCGAAGGGCTGTTGGTGGACGAGGGCATCACCTTCGGCAACCTCAAGGCAACGCTCGAGACCTTTCTCCATGCACTCTTCTCTGATGATGTCGAGGTCCGGCTACGGCCCGGCTATTTCCCGTTCACCGAGCCGTCGGCGGAGGTTGATATCTCGTGCATCTTCTGCGACCGAAAGGGCTGTGGGGTGTGCTCCGGCTCGGGCTGGATCGAGATCCTCGGCTCGGGGATGGTCGACCCGCGGGTCTTCGAGGCGGTGGGGGTCGACTCCGAGCGGTATACCGGTTTTGCCTTCGGGCTCGGACTCGACCGCATCGCGATGCTCGTGTACGGCATTCCCGATCTACGCCAGCTCTTTGCGGGCGACCAACGTCTGACGAGGCAGTTCGCATGATCTTCGACTCCGACTGGCTGACCGAGTATCTCGACGACGCTCCTGATCTCGACACCCTGGCCGAGCGGTTGACCGACTGCGGTTGTCTGGTGGAGCTGCGGGAGCGTGGAGACGGCGCGGAAAAGTGGGACGTCGAGGTGACCACCAATCGCCCTGACGCCATGAACCATCGCGGTCTCGCACGTGAGGCGGCGGTCGCCACCGGCGGTACTCTGCTCCCCCTCGAGTTCGAGCTGGAGGAGAACGACGAGGACGCCGCTGAGCTCGCTGCGGTGGAGATTGCGGATGGTGCAGCCTGCTCGCGATACGTCGCGAGAGTGATCCGCGGTGTTACGGTCAGAGAATCCCCCGAGTGGATGACCCGCCGCCTCCTCAACTGCGGCGTACGGCCGATCAACGTGGTGGTGGATGCCACCAACTACGTCCTCCTCGAGCTCGGCCAGCCGCTCCACGCCTTCGACCTCGAAAAGGTGCGCGGGAGGCGGATTATCGTGCGCCCGGCCGTCGATGGCGAGAAGCTCACAACCCTTGACGGTGAGGAGCGCGAGCTCGACCCGTCGATGCTGATGATCGCCGACGGTGAGGGGGTCGTGGCGCTGGCTGGGATCATGGGTGGCGCGGACTCGGAGATTGGGAACGACACCACCGATGTGCTCCTCGAAAGCGCCCATTTCGATGCCCTGTCGGTGCGGCGCACCGCGCGCCGGCTCGGCATGCACACCGAGGCCTCGCACCGATTCGAGCGCGGGACCGACCCGGAGATGGCGGCGGTTGCGTGCGACCGGGCGGCGGCGCTGATCGCCGAGCTCGCAGGTGGCCGGGTGTGCCGAGGCCGGATCGACGTCTGCCCGCAACCGTGGCAGGCGCGGAGGATGGAGTTCTCGATCGCCGCACTTTCGGCGTTCACCGGGCTGGAGATTCCCGCTGAGCGGGTCTTGGAGATCCTCACAGGCCTCGAATTCGCGCCGCAGATCGACGGTGACGTTGTGCGAGTGAGGGTGCCGTCCTACCGGGTCGATATTGACCGCATCCCCGATCTGTACGAAGAGGTGATCAGGCACGTCGGTTATGGCCCGATTCCGTCAGAGCTGCCGATCCTTCCAACCAGCCCGGGGCGGAGAAACCCCAACTGGGAGCTCATCGACCGCGCCCGTGACGCTGCTGTGTCGGCGGGATTGGTCGAGCTCATGACCTGGAGCTTCATTGATCCGGAAACCGACGAGCTGGTGGCGACGCAGCCGCTGTGTCCGGGGCCGTCCCTTCCGCTCGACAATCCGTTGGCCCAGACCCAGGCCGTGATGCGGCGGTCACTGCTTCCAGGCTTGTTGGTTGCAGCCAATGCAAATTTCAATAAGGGTCAGCGGAGCCTTGCGGTTTTCGAACAGGGCCGGGTGTTCAGCCTGGTCGATCAAAGGCCGCTTGAGCGCGAGCGGATCGCCGTGCTTCTCGCCGACGAGGCTGGGGGGCGCGAGGAGCGATTTGATCGACTCAAGGGCATCGTCAATGACATGGCAGTGAGGATTGGCCTGCCGGCCGTCTCGTGGAAGCGTGGTGGGTCGCCGTGGTTGGATGAGGGTGCGGGCGCTGAGCTTCAAACTGCCGACGGCGCGACGATCGGTCTTGCCGGAATCCTATCGCGCGAGCTCGCCGAGCGGTGGGATCTCCGCCATGAGGTGGCAGTCGCCGAACTCGACATCGAGAGGGCGACCGAGCCTCCGTTGTCGAAGTTCCGGCCCTTGCACCGTCATCCGCCGGTAGTGGTCGATGTCACGATTGAGCACGCGGCGGACCTAAGCTACGCCGATCTCGAGGGTGCGGTTGGCGATCTTGCTTCTGAATGGGTGGAGGACTTGAGTCTAACCGGTCGGTACCGGGATGAGAATTCGCTCTCCGGCGCGGTGCGTACCACCCTCCGATTGGTTTACAGGCATGCCGACAGATCCCTGACCCAGGAAGAGGTCAACGAAGCTCACGAACGCCTCCGCCGGGGTCTTGTCGAGAGACTCGGCGTTGCTTTGGCGTAACCCGGTGAGAAGACTGGGTTAGGAGAGGAGAGGAACTGAGATGGCGATGGATGCAGTGCTGAGACAGCTCGAATCGAGGATCGAAGAACTGGTGGAGGCCTACGGAACATCCCGGCAGCACGAGGCAGAACTCGAAGCGCAAGTGGCCGATCTCCAGAACCGGATTGATTCCGATTCAAAGGCCGGCGAGCGCACGAAAGAGCTCGAAAAGCAGCGCGAAGAGCTCTGCAAACGCCTCGAGAAGGTGCTGAAGAAGATCGACGGTACGCTTGCCAAGGAGGGTTAGCCCGCTCTTCTCACCGGGTTTCGTATCGAGGGCTAATCGCGAGTAGACGTCGCGGCCGAGATGAGTGACCCCTCGATTTGGCTTGCCACCGTGGTGTGACCCAGCCGCCGAAGTACCTGCGCCCGTATGAATTCGACCTCCGGGGACGGGCTAGCGCCTTGCCAGCTTAGCCACAGAAGCTGAGCGGCGATAGCCGCCGCAAAGACCGCGGCCACCCACCGTTTTGGCAGCCGCAAGACCAGCGAAGACGCCCAGCCGAGGGCGGCGATGGTCGCGGCAATGATGGCGATCACCACGTACATCGGGGGTAATCCGATGGTTGCGCTGACGATGTTGTTCAGCCCGACACCTTCCATGAGCGACGGCAGTACGAGCTGCGCCAGAGGGGAGGTGAACTGAGGGGGGAAAAACGGGGTCAGTGCAATACAGAGCACGGCGTTGACGCCGGAAAAGGCGATGAGGACAGCGACGAGACTGTTCCGCCACCGTCCTGTTCCGAGGTTCACGAGCATATAGAGAACCGGGATCGCAAGCAGCGGCACGATCGGCACGAGGTGGCGGGCGGCTGCGCACCACCCGGCCTCCCAGTCGACAAAACCAGCGGCGAAGAGCACATAGACGGTGATCGCAACGGTCAGAGGTGCAACGTCTCTGAAGCGGCGGCGGCGGAAAATCTCCCACAGGCCGATCGGCGCGAGCAGGAGGATGGGGCTGAAGAAAAAAAGTCCACGTCGCGCGCTGAAGAGAACGCCCCACAGCGCCTCCAGGCTCGGCAGTGAGACACCGAGCACGCCGCGGGCGTGGATGGCCTGGAAACCGGTGTCGGCCTTGAAGGTGTAGCCGGTGAGCCAGGGCGCACCGAAGGCGAGCTGGTGGTACAACAGCGCCGGCACCAAGCCGACGATGGTCCCGGCCGCCGCCCAACCCAGGGTCGGCAGAGGAGTGCGGCGGACGATCAAGGCGCCGAAAATCACTCCCGCGAGGAGCACGGTCGGGTACTCGATGGTGACGGCGAATCCGGCCGCCACGCCGCCCAGCAGGGCATGCAGGCGGTGCGGTGGTCTCTCAGAGGCGCCGGGACGAAGCAACAGCACCCAGGCCACGGTGACGAGGATCGCCGCCGGGGCGTGGCCGAAGAACACCGTGGCGTAGGCCCACAGGGGCGTCGCGAGAGCGATGATGACGGCGAGGCCCGTGCGCCGGCGCGTATCCACTCCGGGTACGCAAGTGACGATCACGAACGCGAGGCCGGCCGTCGGCAAGGCCACCAGGAGCAACGTCAGCAGATGGCGCAGGGGCCAGAAAGCCGGCAGGTCGGTGCCCGGGACGAGGGGCAGCAGCGGTCCGAGGAGCAGCGTGACCGGCGCGGCGAGGAACGACAGCCCGGGGGCTTTGTCTGAGTAGATGCGCCCGTTGCGGCGCGCGATATCCTCGGATAGTCCGTAGACTTCCGCAACGGGTCCGATGTCCAGACCGGCGCCGGTTGCCATCGCGACACCGAGCTCGATTCGTGCCACCTCGTTGGGGTTGGTAGCGGGGGGCGCGCCGGCCAACGGCAGTACGTAGAGCACGACGACGATCAGTAGCGGAACACCGATCCACCACCGGTCTCGGATAACCGACGTAACCGTACGCAGTTTCCCGGCCAGGGGGCTCTCGCTCATGGTCGGCGAGTCCGGCAGCAACGGTACGTGAATGATTGAATCACAATGACCTTTCGAGTCTACCCCGCACTGGAGGGCGAGGTGGTAAGAAGTGTGGGGCAGACCACGACGGATGGTCCCAGAGGCGAAAAAATTCCCCTTTGTGATGCTGTATACTCGACGTGGGAGGAACTATCTGATGACCACCGTCCGAGCCACAGTCGAGATCTTCGGCCAGCGGCTCGGTCTACGTGCGGACGGCGATGAAGCACGTGTGCAGGAAATCGCGCGATTCGTCGACCTTCGGATGCGGGAAGTGGCGGATCGAAGCTCGAGTGTAGATACGGTCAAGATCGCCGTCTTGACCGCCTTGAACATTGCTGACGAATTATTTCAAGAACGAGAAACTGATCAGGACAGTCGGCAGAAGAGATTGGAGAAGCAGGCCAAACGTCTCACGACAAAGATCGAAGAGGCCATGAAGCCCGGCACGACCGGGAAGGAAAATTAATACTCGGAGGTTCCTACGCGGTTGGTGATGAGTGAAACTACCGTTGAACCAACACCTATTTAATAGGTTGCCGGGTTCCTTCGTTCTGATGCCCGCCGCGAGGTGGGAGATGGACGGGGGGCAGGCACCAACCTGTGGTTTCGCAGGTTCATATAGGCTTGCTCACACGGCCGATGCGGGGACCTCCACTTCATCCTCTTGAGACCAAAGTCTGTACCAGCTTGATGCCGGTTGCACTGATCGCTCCTTGAAAAGGGGGTGAATCGTGGACCTACTTCAGGTAGCGGCGGTAGCTCTGCTGCTCCTCGCTCTCATTGCCCTTGTGGTCGAGTGGGCCCTGTGGAGGCGCTCGCGCAGAGCCGCAGCCCGGGTCATCGCCAACGCCCAGGCCGAGGCGCGGCGGGTTGCTGCAGAAGCCGAGATCGAGGGACAGCGGATCCAGAAAGACGCAGAGATTCTCGCGCGGGAGCGCCTGCTGGCGGCCCGCACTGAGTTCGAACGAGAGACCCGGGATCTTCGCCTGGAACTGACGGGTCTCGAAAGCAGGCTCGAAAAACAAGGGACCGAGCTCGAAGAGCGAATCGAATCGCTGACCAAACGCGAGGGGGCGATCGAGGCTGTGGAGACCGACATCCAGGGTCGCGAGGCCAAACTGATCGGCCGTGAGGAAGAACTCGAGAGCGCCATCTCCGAACAGCGGGTTCGGCTCGAGCAGATCGCCGGTCTGACGATCGACCAGGCCAAGGGCGAACTCCTGCGGTCGATGGAGAACGAGGCGCGCATGGACGCGGCCAACCTGGTCAAGC
>JAOZUP010000150.1 GCA_029938595.1 Thermoanaerobaculales bacterium
CCGCGCACAGCCTCGAAGAAGACCTCGGACTGGAAGGTCACGGTTCCCGGGTTGGAGTCGGCATTGCCATGGATGACCAGCACGGGCTCGTTGACCTGGTCCGCGAAGAAGGTCGGTGAGACCTGGATGTAGACGTCGCGGGCCTCGAAGAGGGAGCGACGCTCGGACTGAAAGCCGAAGGGCTGGGTGGTCTTGTTGTAGGAGCCGCTGCGGGCGATACCGGCCCGGAACAGGTCGGTGTGGGCCAGCAGGTTGGCCACCATGAGCCCGCCGTGACTGTGGCCGATCACGCCGATGCGCTTGGGGTCGGTCACGCCGATCTCCACGGCCTTGGCCACCGCGGCTTCTGCGTCGGCCACCAGCTGGGGCACGAAGGTGTTGTAGGTGGTTTCGGGATCACCGACCATCGGCATGGCGGTGCGGTCAAGCACGGCATAGCCCTGGAGCAGGAAGAAGAGGTGGGAGGCGCCGTAGAAACGGCTGAAACGCTGAGTCGAGCCGCGGACCTGTCCAGCGGTGGACGGGTCGGAGTACTCCAGGGGGTAGGCGTAGAGCACCGTGGGCAGCGGCGTGCCCTTCTTGTAGCCAGGGGGAAGTTGCAGTTGGAAGCTGAGCGGCACGCCGTCCTCGCGCTCGTAGCGAACGAGACGCTTTTCGATTTGGCGCAGTTGGGGCGTCGGGTCCTCGAAGTGGGTGATGGGCTTCTGGGTGAGGGCCCGGGTGGCCTCGCCTTCGGCTGCCTCGATCACCCTGCCCAAGGTGGCCAGCTGGTAATTGGGCACGTCGATGGCGGACTCGGAGCGCATCACGAAGCGGTCCTCGTCACCGGCGAATGCCACGAAGTACTCGTAGCGCTCCGGCTCGCATCGGAAGAGGCGCTGGACTTTGCCGGTCTCCATGTGGCGCAGGTCCAGAAATGGCCGGTCGCCCTCGTCGGTGGCGCCACTGCCGGAGAAGTAGACCGCGTTTCCCTTTTGGTGCAGCACCCAACTGCCGTTGGGCAGGGGGCGACGCAGGGCGGAGCCTGGCGATGCGTAGCGATCCCTCTCGTTGAGGTCGAACCACAGGCGCGAGGTGCCCTTGTCCACATCCAGGAGCCAGGTGTAGCGCCAGCGCCGGATGCGCTGGCGCTGGGTGAGCATGAGCGTGCCGTCCTCGGCGCCCCACCCGCTTTGCCAGCTCACGATGCGGTGCTCGGCCCTGAAGACCTCCTCGGACTCCCCGGTGAAGGGCGCATCCAGGCGCATGAGCCGGTCGCGGTGGGTGGCTTCGGCGACGGGATTGCCGCCGTCCAGGGCCTCGACCCAGTACAGCGTGTGCGGCGCGGTGGCACGCCACGCGGCGCCGCGCGGTCCGAGAGCTACGCCGTGGATGGGCACCTCGTCGGCAAGGGGGAGGGAGGCAATGGTCGCCACGGGCTGACCATCCGTGTCCCACACCTCGAGCTCGCTGGCAAAGCGCCACCAGGGCACCGCGTGGGACCAGGGACCCACCATGCGCTCCACGAGCAGGAAGCTGCCGTCCGGAGAGGGATCGGCGGTGGCGTAGACAGCGGGCTCACCCAGGGTCTTCAGCTTGCCCGTTTCCGGGTCCACCACCACCAGCTCGGAGGTGGCGTAGTACTCGAAGAGGGCATCGTCGTGGGCGGTCTCGAGCAGGTTACGTGCCTCGTACGTGGAGCGGGCTTTGGCCCCTGCCCCCTCGAGGATTTCGGGCCCCGCCGGGATGGCCGGCGGTTTGGGCGGCGATCCCCGCTCCGGGATGCGGCGGACCAGGAGGCGCTTCTGGTCCGGCAGCCAGCGCACTCCCGTGCCGAGGAGCTGGTTGACGGCCAGGTTCTCGATCTTGCTCAGGTCGCCCTCGATCGAGCCCACCCACAGACCCATATGGTCGGCGTGCCTGACGGTCAGGGCGAAGCGTTGGCCGTCCGCAGTCCAGCTCACCCGGTGGACCTCTGCGTCCTTTGGCAGAGGGAGGAGCGTTTCGGCGCCGCCTTCGACCTTGACGATCCGTGGGGAGGTGGCCCCGTGCCGCCCGTGGATGTTGTTGACCACCGGATCCACCCGCATGCCGGCCAGCACGTGCATTGGCGCCGCCAGCTCGGCGAGTGGGGGATAGGTAACGGGATCGGCCAGCAGCAGGTACTCACCCGTGGGTGCGGTCCACACCCGTGGAAGCTGGGGAGCGTGGAGGACCTCCATCACCTCCTCGGGCGGAGTCTGCCACCCGGTTGTCGGCTGGAGGGCGCCGCCGGCAGCCTCGGCAGTCGGAGCAATCAGCAACACCGTAGCGATGAGCGTGGTCAAGACACGGAACATGATTCTCCTCCTCGGATTATGGTGCGTTGCTCGAAATGCCTCGGAACGCGGCCGTTCTCGGATTGGTGCAGTCGGGTCTTCATGACTTTCAATTTCCGACGCCAACTTAAACCACGCCTGAGGAAAGAGTCAACGGGAGGGGTTTTGCCTCATCATTCAGTGTTGAAATACCGCCAAGGAGAAAATACGTGCGTCACGTTCTGACCCGTCCGGATGATCTTCTCATTTGACTGCGTCCCCCCGGAGGTCCTTGCGGTCATTTTCGATGTCGTGAGGGCGACACATTCTCAATTGAATAGTGGATGATATGATCAACCGCCGAAATAACCATCCGCCTTCACGAGCGAGGCGGTTCTTGGAGGTTCGCCGTGGATCATCGCCCGCTCCATCTGCACTCGATGATGGTTCATGCCGTGGTCGCGTTGGCGCCGTTGGCCGCGCTCAGCTTCCTCTTTGAAGCGGGCGGGACGACCGTTTTTTCGGTGCGGCCCGGGGTGTGGGCCTTTCTGCTTCGTGGGTCGCTGATCGGGATTCTCGTGCTCGCGCTGCCATCGATATTGACGGGCGTTGTTGAGCGCAACCACATGTACGTCAATTGGCCACCGAGCCATCGCGCGAAGCTCGCGCTGTCGCTGATGCTGGTCGTGATGGTGTCAGTCGAGCTCGTAGCGCTCGCGGGCATCGACGGTGCTCCGGTGACCGCCTCATGGCTCGGGCTCACCATCGTCATCGGCAATTGTGCGGTGGTCTTCGGGCTCTCGTTTTTCGGTCTGCAGATCACCCTCGGCCACCAGGGGTTCGGAGCGACGTCGTACAAACCGGATATGGACTGGGATCCGCCGCTCGACATCCTCGCGTGTGTTGCGGACTTCGCCGGCGACCCACCCCGATTGATCGATGTCCAGGGGGAGGCCAAGAGATGATGGATTTCAGCCTCAGTCCCGAGCAGCTCGAGCTGGTGGAGAGGGCGCGGGAGTTCACCAAGGAGTGGATCGCCCCCAAGGCCCTCGAGTACGATCGTTCGGGCGAGTTCCCGCTCGAGATCTGCCGCGAGGCCTTCAAGCAAGGCTTCATGAATCCCCACGTCCCCGTCGAGTACGGCGGCACGCCGCAAACGGTGCTCGACCACTGCCTGGTGCTGGAGGAGATGTGCACCGGCTGCTCGGGTATCTCCACAGCCATCGATGCCAACGGTCTCTCGCAGTACCCGGTGATTCTGGCCGGCACCGACGACCAGAAGCGGCGTTTCCTCGCGCCGATGACCGAGGAGCTGCGGTTCTCAGCCTACGCGGTGACCGAGCCCGAGGCCGGATCCGACGTCTCCCGGGTCAAGACCAACGCCACCAAGGTCGGCAGCGACTACGTGCTCAACGGCGTCAAATGGTGGATCACCAACGGGTCGGTGGCGAGCTGGTATTTCGTGCTCGCGCGTTGTGAGGACAAGCCGACCGCGTTCATCGTCCCCGCGGACACGCCGGGGGTTATTCGCGGACCCAAGGAGATCAACCTCGGCCAGCACGCCTCGAATACGGTTCGCGTGACCCTCGAGGACGTCAAGGTGGCCGCCAAGAACCGGCTCGGCGAGGAGGGTGATGGGTTCTCAATCGCCATGAAGACCTTCGATCACACTCGCCCGGGTGTTGCGAGCGGAGCCAATGGGATCACCAAGGCGGCGCTCAACATCGCCCTGTCCTACGCCAAGCGCCGCCGGACCTTCGACAAGAAGCTCATCTCCAATCAGGGGATCTCCTTCAAGCTCGCCGAGATGATGACCCGGCTGGATGCGGCGCGCTACCTGACCTACAAAGCGGCCTGGCTCTTTGACCGCGGCCAGAACAATGCCCGTGAGGCGGCCGAGGCCAAGTGGTTTGCCGCCGATGTTGCCATGAGCGCCGCCATCGAATGCGCGCAGGTGCTCGGCGGATATGGTTTCACCACCGAGATGCCGGCCGAAAAGCTGATCCGCGACGCCAAGATCTACCAGATCTACGAGGGTGCGACCGAGATCCAGAAGATGATCATCGTCGGCAAGCTGATGCGGATGAAGGAGGTCTTCTGATGATCGGCGATGTCAGGCGACTGGTGGCCAAGATCGCTGAGAAGTTCAAACGGAGGTTCTACGGCCGCACCTTCCACTGTCCGGTCTGCCATGTCGAGCTGGCCATGGTCGACGCCGACGGCAACCGCCTGATGGTGTGCCCACTGTGCGGCGTCGTGCTCGACGTGGAGGAGGTGTACGGCCACGTGGTGCCGGTGGTCCTCGAGGTCGAGCTCTATCGCCCCCAACCCAAAATGAGGATCCATCCGCTCGTGACCCACGTCCCTATCGGCCTCTTCCCCTTTGCGGTGCTCGGAGCGGGAGCGCTGATCCTGGCCTCGGTGCTCGGACCGTGGGCGCCAGGGCTGGGACCGTGGCTCGCCAACGCCCCCCTGGTGGCCGACGCGACCTTGGTCCTGCTCGCGCTGTCGGTGGGCCTTTCAGTGCTCACATTTGCCTCCGGGCTGTGGGACTGGAGGCGCCGGTATCGGGGACGGCCCTATTGGCAGATCAGGCTCAAGATCGTGTTCTCGGTGCTGTTTCTGATGCTCGGCGGAATCGCGATCGCGCTCCACGCCTCGGGGGCCGTTTTTCAGGCCTCCACCGGTTTGGTCGATGTCGCGTCGCCGATGGCCATCGGGCTGGCGGCGGTCGAGCTCGGAGCTCTCCTCCTCGGCATGGTCGTGATCGCGACCCTCGGACACGTAGGAGGAACCCTGGTCTTCGGCCGCTGATCGCGCCGGCGAAGAAATTCGTAGAACCTGAGGCGTCGAGCTTCTACTGATTGTCTGTCGCCCTTTCAGGGCTCCGGTTTTTTCTGATGCCCACCACCCTGGGGCTCACGCCCCAGGCTATGGATCTATCGCGCCTTTGGCGCTCCATCGCATGCCGAATCCCCATAGCTCGCTCCCAAGAAGTCCACAGTTTTCTTTGGAGACCGGGCCGGGATGGATCTCAGCAGGGGAAGACGTGTACAGTATCGGTTTCAAGGACGGTGATTGATGGCGGAGACGACCCATATCGACATCTTGTACGAGGGAACCGAGGCGTGGAACGAGTGGCGCCGGGAGAATCCGGGCGAGAAACCGAATCTCGCGGGCGAAGACCTCAGCGAGATGGACCTGACCGGCGTCAACCTCGGAGAGGCCGATCTCACCGATGCCGAGCTCTTCCAGACCGACCTCAGTGAGGCGAACCTCAAGATGGCGGTGCTCAAGGGGGCGGATCTGTCGGGGGCCGATCTCAGCGGCGCGGCGCTTTACAAGGCGGTCCTCGCTGAGGCGTCTTTGATCGAAGCGGATCTGACCGGCGCCAACCTCGGGGCTGCCGACCTCAGGGGCGCCGATCTTCGTGGCACCAAGCTCCGGGAAGCCGATCTCAACGAGGCCGATCTTTCGGATACGAACTTGAACGAGGCCGATCTCACGGGCGCCAACCTCAAGCAAGCCGACATCACTGGCGCCAACCTTCGCAACGCCAATCTCGCGGCAACCAACCTCACCGCGATGAAGGACGGAGGATTTAGCGAGAAGAGGGGCCGATACTACGGGATCAGGGGCCTCGATTCGTGCTTCGGGGACCCGCTCTTCGTCCGCGATGCCAAGGACCAGGACTATCTGGACACCCTCGAGGTCGCGATTGACGAAACGCCGTCGACTGCCAGACGGCGCTGGAAGCGCTTCTGGTTCAGCGCCTGGGGTCTGATCGACTACGGACGGAGCCTCGGCAAGCTGGCGCTGGGGGCGTTCATCGTGACGATGTTCTTCGGGGTCATCTTCCACCTCGACTCGATCTTCGGATGGCAGTTTTTCAGCCTCCCCACGTCGGCTGACACCCCGTTGACGCCCTACTACTATTCGATCGTCACATACACCCGTCTTGGTTCTGGCGGTATCACCCCCACCCACTGGGTGGGCGAGATCGTCCTCATCTGCGAGCGTATTCTCGGCTACGTTACCCTCGGCCTGCTGCTGTCGATTCTGGCCAACAGGGTCGCGAGGAGGAGCTGAGAACCGTGTTGAAGAACATCTCCATTCGGACAAAGCTCTTCCTGACAGTGCTCGCGCTGGCGGTGCCGGCCCTGATTCTGGTCGGCGTTCTGTCGTACCTCGGGGGCAAGACGGCGGTCGAACGGACCACGCTCGAGCACCTGACCTCGGTCCGAGCGGGTAAGGCGCACCAGATTGAGGAGTACTTCGACCAGATTCGAAGTCAAGCGCGGACCTTTGCGAAAAACGGGATGATTATCGACGCGATGATGGACTTCGACGAGGCGCATCAGGCGATGGATGGCGTCACGTTGACCTCGGAGCAGCGAAACGCGGTGGCCGCCTACTACAGGGAGGTGTACATTCCTCGGCTCGAGGCCAATACCCAAACCCAGATCGACCCCGCCGCCTACATGCCGACAGACGACAACGATCTCTACCTTCAGTACCAGTACATCGTCGCTAACCCGAATCCGGTGGGCGAAAAGGACCTCCTCGACGATGCGGGTGACGACAACGCTTTCACTGCGGTGCATCGAATTATTCATCCGATCCTGCGGGATTTTGTCCACGAGTTCGGGTTTTACGACCTTTTCCTGATCGACGGCAGCGGGCACATCGTCTACACGGTATCCAAGGAAGTGGATTTCGGCACCAACCTGCTCGACGGCCCCTACCAGGACACCAACCTGGCGAGGGTATTTCAGGAGGCTCAGCAGGACGCATTGAGCGACTCGGTGAGCTTGGTGGATTTCGCCCCATTCGCACCGTCTTTTGGCGAGCCGGCATCGTTCATGGCGGCGCCCATCGTCGATGGCGCATGGCTGCTCGGCGTCCTCGTGTTCCAGATGCCGGTGGGTGAGATCGACGGGGTTATGACAAGCCACGAGAATTGGCGGATGGACGGACTCGGAGAGACCGGCGAGACCTATTTGGTGGGTCCCGATTTCAAGATGCGGTCGAACTCGCGCTTCCTCCTCGAGGACCCGGCCGGCTTCCTGGAGGCCGCCGAACGAGCGGGTACCTCGCCGGTCGATATCCGGAAGATTAGGTCTTTCGACACGACGAACCTGATCCAGGAGGTGCGGACACCGGCATCGACTGCGGCGCTGGCCGGCGAAACAGCGACCACTACCTCCACGGATTATCGGGGCGTCGAGGTGTTGGTGTCGTATGCGCCGCTCGATATCGAGGGCGTCGACTGGGTGGTCTTGTCCGAGATCGACACCGACGAGGCCTTCACCCGTATCCGTATCTTCACCCGGAACCTCATCCTCCGATTGGCAGGGATCCTGGCCCTCGTGCTGGCCGCAGCATGGTTCCTCTCACGACGATTCGTGGCGCCGATCGTCGAGCTCGACAGCGCCGCCCGCCGGTTCGCCTCGGGTGAGGAGGAAGTGGAGGTCCCGGTGACCAGCGGCGACGAGCTGGGGGGGTTGGCCAAAAGCTTCAACCAGATGGTCTCCGCCATCCGCCAGAAAACGGCGGATCTCAAGAGGACGGCGGAGGAGCTTGAGGGCATCAGCAGCGTCATTCTCCGCTGGGATACTGAGGGCAGAATCCTGTTCATGAACGATTTCGGTTTCGAGCTCTTCGGTTTCACCGCCGAGGCGCTCATCGGGGAGCCCATAGTCGGCTCCATCGTTCCTGCCTCCGACGTCGTTGAGAAGAACGTCCGCATCATGATCGATGAGATCGCTACGGATTCCGCCAAATACGAGGACGACGAGACCGAGAACCAACGCAAGAACGGCGACCGGATCTGGATGGCGTGGCGCAACACCCCGATTCTGAACGACGATGGAAGCCTGCGAGAGATCCTCACGATCGGCATCGACATCACCGAGCGGAAGCGGGCGGAGGACGAGCTTCGAAAGCTGTCGCAAGCTGTGGAGCAGAGCTCCAGCAGCGTGGTCATCACGGATCTGGCTGGAGACATCGAATACGCCAACCCGAAATTCACCGAGATCACCGGCTACACGCTCGAGGAAGCGCTGGGTCAGAACCCGCGCGTGCTCAAGAGCGGAAAGCAGCCAAAGGAGTTCTACGCCAATCTGTGGGCAACAATCTCCTCGGGCCGAGAATGGCACGGGGAATTCTGCAACCGAAAGAAGAGCGGTGAGTTGTACTGGGAGTCCGCTTCGATCTCCCCGGTCCGCGATGCGTCGGGCGAGATCACGCACTACGTCGCGATCAAGGACGACATCACCGAGCGGCGGCGGATCGAACACGAGGTGGCCGCGCAGAAGCAATTGCTGGAGAACACCCTGGAGTCGCTGACCCACCCGTTCTACGTCATCGACGCCGAGGACTTTTCAATCCAGGTGGCCAACTCGGCCGCGCGCAAACTGGGGGTTTCCGGAGACTCGACGTGTCACGCGCTCACCCACAACAGGGACACGCCGTGTGACGGTGAGGAACATCAGTGCCCGTTGGTGGAGGTCAAGAAAACCAAGAAGCCCTTCACGGTCGAGCACGTTCACAAAGATGCCGAAGGCAATCCGCGATATGTCGAGGTTAATGGCTACCCGATCTTCGACGATGACGGCAACGTCGTGCAGATGATCGAGTACTCGGTCGACATTACCGACCGCAAG
>JAOZUP010000151.1 GCA_029938595.1 Thermoanaerobaculales bacterium
CTGGCATCCTCTCGCGGCAGCGCCTCCCCGGAGCACAAGTACGGCCGCGCGCCCGAAAACGGGCAGAGCCGCGGGTTCTGCCCGCGGCGGCGGGCGGCACGGGTTGACAGAGTCGGTGAGGCGCATCATCAATGAAGTATGGAGATTCGATGAGCTCGGTGGTTCCGGGACGCTATTGGCGCACTCTTGATGACGGGCGGGTGCTGTGCGAGCTGTGCCCACGTCTGTGCAAGCTCAAGGAAGGCCAGCGCGGATTTTGCTTCGTGCGGCGAAATACGGGCGGCGGCATGGTCCTCACGACCTACGGCCGCTCGTCGGGCTTCTGCGTCGATCCGATCGAGAAGAAACCGCTCAACCACTTCTACCCCGGCACCGGCGTGCTCTCGTTCGGCACCGCCGGCTGCAACCTCGCCTGCCGCTTCTGCCAGAACTGGTCGATCTCGAAGTCGCGCGAGTACGACACCCTGGCCGACGCCGCGTCGCCCGAGGCAATCGCCCGTGCCGCCGCCTCCACCGGCAGCCGCAGCGTCGCCTTTACCTACAACGACCCGGTTATCTTCCTCGAGTATGCGGTCGATGTGGCGGCAGCTTGCCACGAGCTTGGGATCTTCACGGTGGCGGTCACCGCCGGCGAGATCCTGCCGGCGCCGCGGGAGGAGTTCTTCTCCCACATGGACGCCGCCAACGTCGATCTCAAGGCCTTCACCGAAGACTTCTACAAGAGACTGTGCGGCGGAGAACTGCAACCGGTCCTCGACACCCTCGAGTACCTGGCGCAGGAGACCGATGTGTGGATCGAGCTCACGACCCTGTTGATCCCGGGCGAGAACGACTCGGAGGCTGAGATCGACGAGATGACCCGATGGGTGGTGAAGAGACTCGGTCCCGACGTGCCCATGCACTTCACCGCCTTCCACCCCGACTTCAAGATGAAGAACTGGCCGCCGACACCACCCGAAACCCTGAGCCGCGCCCGCCGCGTTGCGCTGGACAACGGCGTCCGCTACGCCTACACCGGCAACGTGGTCGACCCGGAAGGCGGCAGCACCTACTGCCACAGCTGCGGCGAGCTGCTGATCGGTCGCGACTGGTACCGGCTCAGCACCTGGAATCTCGACCACGACGGCGCGTGCCTCGGATGCGGCACACAATGCGCCGGGCGCTTCAACGGCCCCCCGGGCACGTGGGGAGCACGGCGGTTACCCGTGCGGATCGGAGAATGAGGAATTAGGAATTAGGAATTTCCACCCCTCCACCCATGACTACGGCGTAACATCCTGACGGTAAGTCGTCATCCTGGGTTGAAGGCCCTCGTGGCATCAGCCCGCAAATCTCACCACCTCGGTTCGCGAGGCTGTCACGGTGTTCGTCACTACTGTGTTCTGAGCGGTGTGGTGCCGGAGGCGTTGTTGACAGCGTGTTCACGACGGCGAGCCCCTTCGGGGCTTTCGGAAGACACCCAGTGAGAAGACTGGGTTAGTGCCTCTGCATCCGATGTTCCCGTCGCTATCGCAATCGCTATCGGTATCGAAACCTCAGATCGGGGTGTCCACTTCGATAGCGATAGCGATCCCGATAGCGATAGCGATCACGGGCGGCATTCCTAATTCCTCATTCCTAATTCGCGCCCTTCGAGGGCGCGCGCTACCAGGTGGGTGCTGACGCGATGAGTTCTTCCGCCGCCGGGGGGGCCAGCGGACGCGAGAACCAGTAGCCCTGCCCGTGCGGGCACTTCATCTGCCGCAGGCGGTCTACCTGATCGGCGGTCTCGATGCCTTCGGCGACGACACCGATGCCCAGGCTGTTGGCGAGGTTGAGGATGGTCTCGACGATGGCCCGCGATTCGCCCGGTGAGCTGAGTTGAGAGACGAAGGAACGGTCGATTTTGAGTTCGTCGTAGTGGAAGCGCTGGAGATAGCTGAGCGACGAATAGCCGGTGCCGAAGTCGTCAATCGAGAGCTGGATGCCGAGGGCCCGGAGCTCCATCAGATTGCGGATCGCGAGGTCCGCGTGGTCCATGACCACGTTCTCGGTGACCTCGAGCCTGAGGCTTCGCGGTTCGAGACCCGTCTCTTCCAGGATTCCCAGGAGGTGATCGACCATATCGGATTTCAAAAAGAGCTTGCCCGACATGTTGACGCTGATCCACAGCGGCGGTTCACTGGGGAATTGCTCCTGCCAAAGGCGCGTTTGCTGGCAGGACTCCCGCAGCACCCACCACCCGAGGGGAACGATGAGCCCGGTCTCCTCGGCAATGCTGATGAAATTGGCCGGCGTCACGATGCCGCGTTCCGGATGTTGCCAACGCACCAGCCCCTCGAAACCGACGATGCGACCTCGATCGAGCGAGACGATCGGCTGGTAGTTCATCAGGAAGTCGCCGCGATGGACGCTCCGCCGCAGCTCGGTCTCGAGCTTGAGCAGGGCGACCGCGCTCTGGTGCATGTCGCGATCGAAGATCTCGTACCGTGCCTTGCCCTCGGCCTTGGCGCGGTACATGGCGATGTCCGCGTCGCGCAGGATCTCCTCCGGGTTGGTGTAGCCGGTGGAGCTGTGGGCGATGCCGATCGACGCCGTGACCATCACGTCGTGGCCGCCGATCGAGAAGTTCATGCTGAGGATGTCCTGGATTCGGTCGGCAACGTGGATCGCACCGCTGGCGTCCTCGACCCGATGGATCAGGATGGCGAACTCGTCCCCGCCGAGACGGGCAACTGTGTCGCCGGGCCGCAGGAAGTGCTCGAGTCGTCGGGAGATGCCGAGCAAGAGCTTGTCGCCGACGGCGTGGCCGAGGCTGTCGTTAACGTTTTTGAAACGGTCGAGGTCGAAGAAGAGGACCGAGAAGTGGGGCGCCGCGCGCCGCTGCACGTCCGCCAGGGCGAAGGCCAGACGATCGATGAAGAGCACCCGGTTCGCGAGCCCGGTCAGTCCGTCGTGCAGGGCGTCGTGCTGGAGCTGGTGCTCGGCCCGCTTGCGCGCCGTAATGTCGGTCTGCGAGCCGGCCATGCGATACGGCTTGCCGCTCTCGTCCCGCACCGCAACTCCTCGCGCCAGCACCCACAGGTACTCGCCGGCGGCGTTGCGCATCCGGTGCTCGAACTCGAGCTGCTCGGAGGCCCCTGCGAGATGAGCGTCGAGGTGACGGCGGAACGGCGGTCGATCGTCTGGATGGATGCGGTCGATCCACTCGCGCGGACTGTCCCCGACATCCTCGACCTCGAACCCGAGCATCGACTTCCATCGCGGCGAGTAGAAGACGACATCGGCACCGAGATCCCAGTCCCAGAGGCCGTCGTTGGCGCCGCGCACCGCCAGCGCATAACGTTCCTCCGAGTCACGGAGGGCGTCCTCCGCAGTCTGACGTTCGATGGCATAGAGGATTGAACGCACCAGAAGGCGCGTATCCGCCTCGCGTTTGATCAGATAGTCCTGCGCGCCTTCACGCACCGCCTGCACGGCCAACTGGTTGTCATCAAGGCTGGTGAGGACGATGATCGGCAACCTGGGGGCGGCCTCATGGACGCGCCGGAAGGTGTCGATGCCGAAACTATCGGGGAGGGAAAAGTCGAGCAGGACCACGTCGAAGTCGCTGTCGGCGATCCGCTCGAGACCACTCGACACCCGGTCGACGTGTGTGATCTCGGCCCGGAGGCGCGTCGCCTTCTTGAGCTTTGCGGTGATCAGGGCAGCGTGGTCGGGGCAGTCCTCGACCAGAAGCACCCGCACCAGCTCCTGTCGCTGAAATTCCGCGCGACTCTCGTCAGCCGCCATGCGCCCCCCCAATCACGCCGGCTTCTCCTCGGAGGCAGCCGGCCTCTTTGGGATTGTAAAATAGAATGTCGCCCCGCGCTCAGGCTGCGATTCCACCCAGATGCGGCCGCCGTGGCGCTCGACGATCCGTTTGCAGATCGCAAGGCCTATCCCGGTTCCCGGATACTCCTTCTCCGTGTGCAGCCGCTGGAACATGACGAAGATGCGGTCGGCGGCCTCGGGGACGAGCCCGATGCCCGTGTCGCGCACCGAAACCTCCCATTCCGTCTCCCGTTCCTCCACAGCCAGGTGGATCCGTACCGGGCCGCCGCCGGAGAACTTGAGCGCGTTCGAGATCAGATTGCTCAGCAGCTGCTCCATTTGCGCCTGGTCAGCTGTGACCAACGGCAATCCATCGCTGGTGATCTCCGCCTTGGCGCAGGTCATCTCCTTCCACAGCGTGTCCTTGACGCCTTCCAAGACTGCTTCGAGATCGACCTGAAGGAACTCTCCTCCGCGGGTGTCGATCCGAGCATAGCCGAGAACCGCGTCGACCATTTCCTGAACTTTCACGGCTGCCGCCGAAGCCCGATCGAGGTACGACTCCTCCTCTTCCTCGAGCTTTTCGCGGGCACTGTCGCTGAGGAGCTCGAGGTAGCTCGAGACCACACTCAGCGGTTGTTGCAGATCGTGAGACACGACATAGGCGAACTGTTCGAGTTCTTCGTTGGAGCTGGCGAGGGCCTCGGTCTGCCCAGCCAGCTCTTCTTGCGTCGCGTGGTAGTCGCCGGTCTCCTCGACAATCCCCTGAATGTGCCTCATCCCCGACCCGGCATCCTCCACCACCCACGATGAGATTCGCGCCCACATCAGGCTGTCATCGGCCCGGCGCAGCTGGACGTCGAGGTTGCCCACATAGCGGGTTGACGCCATCTGGCTCCGCCAGGAGTCGGCGACCGAGGAGTCGACCATGAGGTCGGGAAAGGCCGACCACGCCGCCTCCTCGGGATCAAAGAGCCCGAGCATGGATGCGAAGGCGGGGTTGGCCTCGAGGATCTCGCCCTCGAAAGTGGCCACAAACACCCCAATCGGCAGGGTCTCCACCAGACGTCGGTAGGGTGCGTCGCGTGAGCTCGCCACGGCCTTGCGTCGGGTGCGAAAAAAGACTGCTCGCACAACCTCTGCGAGGCGTACGAACCCATCGGAGCTCTTGCTGACGTAGCCATCGACGGCGAGACGCAAGGTCTCGCTCCAGAGCTCTTCTCCGGTCTCGTTCGTGAAGAGGATCACCGGACACTCGGGGCGCATTTCCCGTACCAACCGGATGACTTCCAGGCCGTCGCCCCACGAGAACCGGGCCTCGGTGATCACGAGACCGAATTGTCCGGTTGCAAGCGCGCCCGAGAACTCTGCCGCCGTCCCGGCCGTTTCCATCTCCAAGCTCCCGAGCTCGCCCGTCAGCACCAGCGTCGCAAGTCTCCGATCGCTCGGACTTTCGTCGATCAGGAGAATGCGCGGGAGGTTGTTCATTTGCCTCCCATCCGCGTCTCAACTAGGTGTTTTTGCAGCTCCATTTCTTCATTTCACCCATACGCCGTGCGATCCGACGTAGTCTCCCCGCAGGTCAGAAAGATAGCATCCACTTTAATAGGCAAGAATGTACCATGCTCGCGCCGTGATTGGCAAGTGTACAGAATGTCAAAGATTTGTCCGCAGACTGTACATTATCTATAGGATGACTAGTCCAAAATCGAGTGCCGGCCCCCGGGTGGCTACCACCAGGGTTTCCCGACCTAGCCTGCATATCTCACCGGGTTTCGTAGCGAGGGCGGCGAAGCGCAAGTATCCGCTGGGTTTGTTGTGAATTGGGCGACGCAGTCGTAGCAGCGCTACGTCGAGGAGCACAATTTGCGACAAGCACGGCGGGACGCCGCGATTCGCCGTCCGCAGTAGACACCCCGTGAGATATGCGGGCTAAGTGAGCACCTCAGCCTCGGCCTCGATCTCGATCCGCCACCGCGGATCGAGGTGCTCTTTCACGATGACCAACGTCGACGCCGGATAGATGTCGCGAAAGAATTCGCCGTGTGCGCGGCTGACCGCGTCCCAGTCCGAGGCATCAGCGATATACATCCTCGTTCGCACCACGTCTTCACGGGTTCCGCCGAGCGCCTCAACGGCTTCGAGAATAATCTCGAAGCACCGTTCTGCCTGCACGTAGGCGTCACCCTCGACCGTTTCGCCATCGCTGTCGATGGGCGCGGAGAGAGAGACCGAGATGCGCGATCCCCGGCGTACGGCGCGCGAAAAGCCGACCAGGCCCTCGTACGCGGACGCCGAGCGATGGTGCCTTGTGGTCGAAGAACTGTCTTCTTTCTTCACGTTGGGGCATTGTACCCCGACACGCAACCGGGTCAAGACAAAAAACCGCTCCTTGCGGCGTCGGCTCGAAACCGGTAGCTTGAATCAGTGGAAGTACCCCGCGATCCCACCCGTCAACCGTCGAGAACGCTCGACGTATCGCTGGTGATTCCGGTGTGCGACGGGGCGGATTTTGTGGGCGACAGCGTGACTCGTGCCCGCAACTTCCTGGCTCAGCGCTGTCCGGACTTTGAGATCGTAGTCGTTGACGACGGCTCATCAGACGGCACGGCCGCCAAGGTGCAACCCATGACCGACGACCGGGTGCACCTCATCACCCTGCCCTCCAATCAGGGCAAGACTGCGGCCGTGATTGCGGGTATGGCCGCGGCCAGCGGCCGCTGCCGCGTGTTTACCGACGCCGATCTTCCCTACGATCTCGAGGCCGTACCCTACATCGTCGATCTCGTCACGAAGGGGGGCTTCCACATCGTGGTCGGCGACCGCACGCTGCCGGAGTCGTGCTCACTCACTCGGACTGACGTGACACGCCAACTCAGCAGCCGCATCTTCAGTTTCTCAGTGCGCATGCTGGTCACGGGGGGTCTCTTCGACAGCCAGTGCGGCCTCAAGGGTTTTCGCTCCGACGTGGCGGAGGCCCTGTTCCCACTGCTCACCCACAACGGTTTTTCGGGTGATGTCGAGCTTCTCTACATCGCACTCAAGCACAATCTTTCGATTCGCAGAATCCCGGTCCGTCTCCAGGGAAGCTCGCCCTCCACGGTCAAGTTGACGATCCACTCGCTGCCCATGCTCAGTCGTATTCTCGGCCTGCGTCGCAATTGGACCTCGGGCCGCTACGATTCCGAGGTGCTCAGCGGGCTCGGATCCCAGGTCTACTGGCCGCGGACCGACGTTCCCGGACGGACGACATCGTGACCGAGGACGAACGACCGGACACACCGACGAACGCTCCCGGACAACGACCCGCCTGGCTCGAGATCGTGCGGGCCCTGCGCTGGCCGGCGGTGGTGCTGGCCCTCGGCCTCACCGGCTATCTCGCGGTCCACGAGATGGCGCGCACGGCTCGTGAAGGGGGTCGGGCGGCCACCGAGGCCGTGCGCGAAATCGGTGAGAGCGCCGTCGACATCGCCGCGGCCTTCCGCACAGGCACGATCACCAGCACCTTCATCTCTGCCATCCCGAACTTCGTCCCCGACGGCGGCGCACGGCTCGAGCTCGCAGCGTTCGAGACGGTGGAGACTCTGAGGATTACCGACGAGTTGCGCGTCGGCTGGGACCTGGTGTCGCTCGGAATGACGATGAGCGAGATCAGCGTCAGGGCGACCTATCGCTACCACCTTCGTCTCGACGAGCCGTGGCGGCTCCAGGTCGACGGCCAGGCCTGCGTGGTGCACGCACCGCGCATCCGGCCCACCCTGCCGCCGGCGATCGACACCGCCACAATGGAGAGGCGCAGCGAGAGCGGGTGGCTGAGATTCAACGAGGACGAACAGATGGACGAGCTCGAGCGAGGAATCACCACAACCCTGTCCGAACGGGCCGGGGACTCCGCTCACCTCGAGCTCGTGCGTGAACGCTGCCGCCACGAGGTCGCCGGGTTCGTCCGTTCGTGGCTGCTGATGGAGGACCACTGGCGCTCCGACCGCTTCCGTTCGGTAACGGTCATCTTCGCCGACGAGGCCGCCGCGGAGCCGTCCTCCCTCCCGTCGACGCTCGTGCTCACGGACGATTGACGAAGCCGCCGCGGCCGCGCGCGGTGAATGAGGTGAAGGGCGAGGGGTGCTTTCTCATTCTTGAATTCATTCCCGACGCATTTTCTGTCGCTATCGCAATCGCTATCGCAATCGGTATCGAAAAATCCGCCACAGGGCCCCATTCGATAGCGATACCGATAGCGATACCGATAGCGATCAACAGCTGTGCACGCCGGAGACATACAATGATGGGGTGGCCGAAGACACCACCCTTCGTCGTCGCGCGCTGCTCGCCCTCGTGTTCCTCGCGCCGGCACCAAGCCTCGGCGTCTGGGCGGCCATGGTGGCGGCACCGGGTTCCGTGGGACACGGTGTGTTCCTCATTGCCAAGCTGTGGCTGCTGGTCTTTCCAGCCGCCTGGTACCTGCTGGTCGAAAAGGGGAAGCCGAGATGGTCGCTGCCGCGTCGGGGCGGAATGGTGGCCGGTGTTCTGAGCGGCGTGATCCTGGCCGCAGCCATCGTCCTCGGTGCGTGGCTGGGCGACGTCCAGCACATGGATTTATCGCCGCTCCGGGCGGCTGTGAGGGAGATGAACCTGGCCTCACCCGCCGCCTATTTCGCGGGCGCTGCGGCCTGGACGCTGGTCAACTCGCTGATCGAGGAGTACGTCTACCGCTGGTTTGTGCTCCGCCAGTGCGAGGCCCTGCTGCCACCGGCGGCGGCGGTCATCGCCTCGGCGGCCGTCTTCACCATCCACCACGTGATCGCCCTGAACCAATACCTCGAGCCCGGGTTCACCGCTCTTGCATCGGCGGGAGTGTTCGTCGGCGGCATCGTCTGGGCCACGCTCTATCATCGGTACCGCTCGATCTGGCCCGGCTGGATCAGCCACGTGCTCGCCGATATCGCCGTTTTCGGCCTCGGCTGGTGGCTGCTGTTCGCGGGTTAGGGGTTAGGGAGTTAGGGGGTTAGGAGGTTAGGCGGACCAGCCCCATTTCGGACCTGGCAAGGCCCGGGAACCTCACTCCTCACCTCCTAACTTCCT
>JAOZUP010000152.1 GCA_029938595.1 Thermoanaerobaculales bacterium
GACATGGTGATTCCCGAGAGCAAACAGGCGAAGTTGGACGAGGCGCACGCCGAGGTGGAAGAGGTCGAAGAACAGCGAAGGAACGGGCTCATTACCGCCGGTGAGCGCCACAACAAGATCATCGATATCTGGCACCGGGTGACCGAGGACGTGGCCAAGGAGATGTTCAAGAACATGTCGTCGCTGGACGCGGAGTCCGGAGAGTTCAACCCGATCTTCATGATGGCTGACTCCGGCGCCCGTGGTTCGAAAGAACAGGTGCGGCAGCTCGCCGGCATGCGCGGTCTGATGGCGAAACCGTCAGGCGAGATCATGGAGACCCCGATCACCGCCAACTTCCGCGAGGGGCTGTCGGTGCTGCAGTACTTCATCTCGACCCACGGAGCGCGCAAGGGGCTGGCCGACACCGCGCTCAAGACGGCCGACTCCGGTTATCTCACCCGGCGTCTGGTGGACGTGTCCCAGGACGTGATTGTCGTCGAACACGACTGCGGCACCGAGAACGGTATCGAGGTATCGGCCATCACCGAGGGCGGCGAAATCCTTGAGCAGCTACGTGACCGCGTGGTCGGGCGGGTGGCGGCAGAGGATGTCTACGACCCCATCGAGGACACCCGGATCTGCCCTGTGAACACCGAAGTCACGGAGACCATCGCCAACCAGATCCAGGAGGCCGGCATCGAACGGGTTCGGATTCGCAGCGCGCTCACGTGCGAAACCGAACGCGGCGTATGCCAGCTCTGTTACGGCCGCATGCTCGCGACCGGGCGGATGGTCGAGATCGGCGAGGCGGTGGGGATCATCGCTGCGCAGTCGATCGGCGAACCGGGGACCCAGCTCACGATGCGGACCTTCCACTATGGCGGCACCGCGACACGCGGCACCGAATCGTCACGTCATGCGGCCAATCACCAGGGCAAGATCAAGTTTCTCAACGTCGCTGCGGTCGTCAACAAGGATGGTGAGACGGTTGCGATCTCGCGGACCGGCAAGGTTGTCATCCTCGACGAGCGACAGCGCGAAAAGGAGCGCTACTCGGTGGCCTACGGTTCGCACCTTCTGGTTATCGACGGGCAGGAGATCGAGCCCGGCACGCCGCTGATTGAGTGGGATCCATTCACATCGGCAATCCTGACAGCCATCGCCGGAAAGGTGAAGTTCCACGACCTGGTCGAGGGCGAGAACGTACGCGAGGAGATCGACAAGCTGACCGGCCACGCACACTCGATCGTCATCGAGCCGCTCGGAGCCGGCAAACGCATCCCGACCCTCGAGGTTATCGGCAAGGGCCGTGGCAAGAACAAGGAGACCAGGCGCTACCAGCTGCCGATTGGCTCCCATCTCGCGGTGGCCGAGAATGACAACCTGGCCTCGGGCGACGTGCTCGCCAAGATTCCCCGCGAGATGTCCAAGACCAAGGACATCACCGGCGGTTTGCCGCGAGTTGTCGAGCTCTTCGAGGCGCGCAAGCCCAAGGACCCAGCGGTGGTTACGGAGATCGACGGAGTGATTCGCATTACCGAACCGGTGCGAGGCCAGCGCCGCATCATGGTCGAGGGCGAAAGTGACGAGCAACGGGAGTACTCGATTCCGCGCTATGCCCACGTCTCGGTGCAGGAGGGCGAGTTCATCCAGGCGGGCGATTCCATGACCGAGGGCGCCGTCAACCCGCACGACATTCTCTCGATTCTCGGCGAGAAGGAGATGCAGCGGCATCTGGTGGACAAGATCCAGGAGGTCTATCGTTCGCAGGGCGTGACCATCAACGACAAGCACATCGAGGTGATAGTTCGCCAGATGATGCGCTTCGTGAAGGTTGTCGATCCCGGCGACACGGACTTCCTCCTCGAGCAGCAGATCCCGCGCTACCTGTTCCAGCACGAGAATGGGCGGGTCGTCGCGGCCGGCGGTGAGCCTGCGACCGCGACCTCGCTGTTGCTCGGAATCACCAAGGCCTCGCTCGCCACCGAGAGCTTCATCTCGGCGGCGTCGTTCCAGGAGACGACCCGAGTGCTGACCGAGGCGGCGGTTTCTGGAAAGGTGGACAAGCTGCACGGGCTCAAGGAGAACGTGATCGTGGGACGGCTGATCCCGGCGGGCACAGGTGCAGCGCGATACCGCCGCACCATTATCGACCCCGTTCCCGAGGACGAGATGGAACCGCGCGAGGAGCCGGAACAGCTCTACCGAGAGATGACCGAAGCGGCGGCGGCTCTCCTCGACGCAAAGCCCGACACCAAGGCCGCCAAGAGCAAGAGTTAAGCCCTTTCTTCACAATCAATTCACACCGGCCGCCCGCCTCGGGCGGCCGTTTCTTTTTCATCTCCGCCTCCGTGCCCGAGACACAGCGTCAGCAACAGCGTTCAGGGACAGCGTACAGGGGCAGAGATCAGTGGTGGCGACGGTGGAATGATCACCTCCGGGTCGTTCAAATCAAGGCGTAGCCGGTGGGCATCCGAAATCAAGGGCAAGCCGGGCCCAAGGCCCGGTGCTTCGCACCCTTGACATCGGATGCCGCACCGGCTTGAGGGGAGACATGAACGACCCGGAGGTGATCATGTCCAACGCCCTCGCCAACACCAACCTCGTGGCCCATATGAAGGCCCTCGAAGGGGCGGCCATCGCCATCAAGCTCGTGATGAGGGTTCCTGCCCCTCTGAAATCGATTGCCGATCAGGTTATCCGGTCGGCTAGCTCGGTACCGGCCAACCTGGCTGAGGGACACGGCCGTTTGGGAAGAGACCGGATGCACTTCTGGAGGATTGCCTATACCTCGGCGAAGGAAGTCGACAGCCACCTGAGACTTCTCGCTTCGGCTGGAGCGATCAATGAAGAGAGGGCCGAACGTGCCCTGGAGGCCTTTGACCAGGTTCGCGCCATGACCTGGCGGCTGCTCAACCCAACGACCTGATTGTTGTGATTCGCTCCGGTCCGTTTGACCGCTGGCGCTGAAGACTGCCGCTGCCGCCGTCTCCGGCCGCTGCCGCTGTCCCTGCCATGAACCGCGGGTGCTCGGTTACAATCGACTGGGATTCGCGCGATGCAACGAGACGAAGCCGATAGCCCGCAAGCTGCACGGGGCGCGTGGTGTTGAAGGCCGGCGCTCACGTGGGTGAGTTCGAGGTTCTGTCGCCCCTCGGCGCCGGTGGAATGGGCGAGGTGTATCGGGGGCGTGCGACCCCCGGCTCGAGCGCGAGGTGGCTCTCAAGGTATTGCCGGAAGAGACGTTGAGGGACGAAATGGCGCGGGCGCGGCTTCTGCGCGAGGCGCGCATGGCCTCGAAGCTCAACCATCCCAATATCTGCACGATCTACGAGGTGGGGGAAGCTGACGGCCAGGCCTACATCGCCATGGAGCTGGTCTCGGGCGAGACTTTGAGCGAGCGACTCTCGGTTGAGCGGATGGTGGTGGATGAGGTGCTGCGCCTCGGGCATCAAATGGCGGACGCCCTGGCGCATGCGCATTCGAACGGTGTCGTCCACCGGGACTTCAAGAGCGCCAACGCCATCATCACGCCGGATGGGCGCGCCAAGGTGCTGGACTTCGGCCTCGCGGCCCGAGTCAGCGGCGAGGTGCTCAACGAGGCCACTACCTACACCGCGGACTCACTCGAGATGTCCGGCAAGATCGCGGGCACCCTGGCCTATATGGCGCCGGAGCAGCTCAAGGGACAGCCGGTCGATGCGCGCTCGGACATCTGGGCGCTGGGAATCGTGCTCTATGAGATGGCGTCCGGGGTGCGACCGTTTCAGGGGAACACCGGGTTCGAGCTGAGCTCCGCCATCTTGAGCACGACGCCCGAGCCGCTGCAGGCGGGACCGGGAGGGGTGCTGCCGACCCAGATGCAGAGCGTGATCGACCGTTGCCTGGAGAAGGACCCCGGCCGGCGCTTCCAGCGGGCGGAGGAGGTGCGAGCGGCCTTGGAGACCGTGCAGTCCGGCGTCACCGTTCCCGGTTTCGAGCGGCGGAGATTAGAGCTGCCGCACCATCGCTGGTCGCTGGCTGTGGCGGTTTTGGTGGTCATCGTGACGGTGCTGGCGATCCTCGACGTGGGGGGCATCCGCCGGCTGGTGACGGGAGGGGGTGGCGGCCAGGTGCAAGCGGTCAGGATGGCGGTGCTGCCCTTCGTCAATCTCTCCGGCGATCCGGAGCAGGAGTACCTATCCGACGGTTTCACCCAGGAAATGATCAACCCAGCTCGGCCGCCTCCACCCGGAGGGCCTCAGCGTCATCGCGCGCACCTCGGTGATGCGCTACAAGGGTGGCGACACCCCCATCGACCAGATCGGAAGGGAGCTCGGGGTAGACTACGTCCTCGAGGGAAGCATTCAACGCGAGTCGGCCCGCGTGCGCATCGCCGCCGATCTGATCCTTGTCGGAGACCAGACCCAGCTCTGGGCGGACATCTATGAACGGGAGTTTTCCGGCATCTTGGCAGTGCAGAGCGAGGTGGCGGGGCGGGTGGCGGAGGCGCTGTCGCTCAAGCTGCTGCCGTCGGAGAATAAGCAGCTTGCCGAGGCCCGCCCCGTCAGCTCGGGAGCGCACGAGGCCTATCTCAGGGGCACCTACCATTGGATGAAAGTGACCCCGGTGGATATCGATACCGCCGAAAAGTACTTCGACCTGGCCCTGGAGAAGGATCCCTCGTTCGCACCTGCCTACGTTGGTCGGGCATCGGTCTGGGTCGTACGCAACCAGCTTGGCCTCGCGTCGCCCGGGGAGGCGGGACCGAAGGCCAAGGCCGCGGCCCTGCGGGCCCTCGAGCTCGATGCGGATTCCGCCGAGGCCCACCACGTCCTGGCTTCGGTCAGGACCTATATCGACTGGGATTGGGACGGCGCCGGAGAATCCTGGCGGCGGACCCTCGAGCTCAATCCCAACGTCGCGACTGCGCAAGAGCTTTACGCGCATTTCCTGGCGATTACGGGGAACGGCGAAGAGGCCCTGATCCACAGCGAAAAGGCCGCCGTGCTCGACCCGTTCAATCCGTTGGTCCTCAGTTGGCATGCGCAGATTCTCTTCATGCAGCGGCGATACGACGAGGCCTTGGCGGTGGCCCGGGAAGCCGAGCGGATCCAACCGGACCATCCGATCGTCAGATACACCCTCTGGGTGATCATGCAGGAAAAGAAGGGGATGGAGGAAGAGGCCTTCGAGGCCTGCAAGGCCGCTTTGGTCGCCATATACCAGGAGTCCAAGACTCGAAGCCGCGCTCGAAGCAGGCTATGCCCGGGGAGGATACGCCGAGGCGATGAAGCGCGGAGCCGAGGCCCTGATCGCTCGCCTCCCCGAGGCTTTCAGTCTACCGACCGATATTGGAATCTTTTACGTCATGGCCGAAGAGAAGGACAAGGCCATCGAGTGGTTTGGTCAGGGCTTTGAGGTCCATGATCCTGTGTTGCCGTACCTCAGCTGTTTTCCGACGTTCGATGAAATCCGCTCTGACCCACGCTTCCAAGTTCTCCTGCGCCGGATGAACCTGTCACCGCTCGCTGCTCGGCCGGATACGGCCTCTAAATAGCGCAAAAGGCCCAGTTCCAACGATTTCAGGCCAGATATCTGCGTTTATCTGCGTGATCTGCGGTTTCCCTTGGGCGGGTGGGCGGCAAATCCGAAATCCGAAATTGCGATGTTCCCGGTCCCCGAAAAGCCCTTTTGCCGCTTGACACCACCGGGATTCTCCAGTATTCTTCCGCGGCTCTGGCTCTTGGCCGGAGCCCAACAACTCAGGAAGCCTTCAAGTGGTGTCACCACTTGGTTTTATGAACCCTAAGCAGGGAGCAACCATGCCCACAGTCTCGCAATTGGTCCGCCAGGGCCGCAAGATATCGACCGAAAAGACCAAGAGTCCGGCGCTGCAGGGCTGTCCGCAGCGGCGGGGGGTGTGCACCCGAGTCTTCACAACCACTCCGAAGAAGCCGAACTCGGCCCTCCGCAAGGTGGCTCGTGTGCGTCTGACCAACGGGATCGAGGTGACTGCATACATTCCTGGCGAGGGGCATAATCTCCAGGAGCACTCACAGGTGATGATCCGCGGCGGCCGGGTGAAGGATCTTCCGGGTGTCCGCTATCACATCATTCGCGGCACCATGGACAGCCAGGGCGTTGAAGGCCGGCGTCAGCGGCGTTCCAAGTATGGCGCGAAGCGACCGAAGAACTAGGAGACAAGAGAATGCCTCGGCGAACAACCATCGATAAGCGCGTGGTCCTGCCCGACCCGGTGTACAACTCGCGTCTGGTGACGAAGTTCATCAACAACGTCACCAAAGCGGGCAAGAAGGCGGTTGCAGAGCGGATCTTCTACGGTGCGCTCGGATTGATTGAAGAGCGAACCGGCGACGACCCGGTCAAGATCTTCAAGAGGGCCGTCGACAACGCGAAGCCGCAGGTCGAAGTGAAGTCGCGCCGGGTGGGAGGCTCCACCTACCAGGTTCCGATCGAGGTACGGACGGACCGCCAGCAGGCGTTGGCGATTCGCTGGCTGATCGGATTTGCAAAGTCTCGTCACGAAAAGACAATGATGCAGAAGTTCGCGGGCGAGTTCCTCGATGCCGCTGCGAATCGCGGCGGCACGATCAAGAAGCGCGATGACACTCATCGCATGGCGGAGGCGAACAAGGCCTTTGCCCACTATCGCTGGTAGCGGAGAAAGACTAGAGACAACGTCAGCAGTTCGCAGGAGATCTTTGAAAATATGCCCCGTGTCATCCCACTTGCTCAGGTCCGGAATATCGGCATCATGGCCCACATTGATGCCGGTAAGACGACGACCACTGAGCGTGTGCTCTATTACACAGGCATCAACTACAAGATCGGCGAGGTCCACGACGGGACCGCAACCATGGATTGGATGCCACAGGAACAGGAGCGGGGCATCACCATCACGTCTGCTGCGACAACCTGTTTCTGGCGCGACCACCGCATCAACATCATCGACACCCCGGGCCATGTCGATTTCACCGCCGAGGTGGAGCGCAGTCTGCGCGTGCTTGATGGCGCGGTGGCGGTCTTTTGTGCGGTCGGCGGGGTCGAACCGCAGTCGGAAACGGTATGGCGACAGGCCGACCGCTACAACGTGCCGCGGGTCGCATTCGTCAACAAGATGGATCGGGTCGGCGCGAATTTTGCCGGTGTGGTCGAACAGATTCGAGAGAAGCTCCGGGCCAACCCGGTGCCGATTCAGATTCCCCTCGGCAGCGAGGAGGAGTTTTCCGGGGTGATCGATCTTGTTCGCCTCAAGGCCTATCACTACCACGAGGAGACCCTGGGCGCTGAGTACCACGAGGAGGAGATCCCCGAGGATTACCGCGCCGAGGTCGAGGAGTACCGCGAACGCCTCTTCGAGGCAGTCGCCGAGACCTCTGATGAACTCCTTGAACGATACCTGAGTAAGGGCTCGCTTGACGAGAGCCAAATTATTGCAGGATTGCGCGCAGGGACGATCAGCGGCGCGCTGGTACCGGTATTGTGCGGCTCAGCCTTCAAGAATAAGGGCGTGCAGCCGCTGCTCGACGCGGTCGTGGACTACCTGCCGTCACCGCTCGACATTCCGCCCGTCGAGGGTTTCACTCCTGATGGAAAGGGGACCACCGTCCGGCGCGCGGATGACGATGAGCCGTTTGCGGCGCTGGTCTTCAAGATCATGACGGATCCCTTTGTCGGCCAGCTGTCGTTCATCCGCATCTACTCGGGAAACATTGCTACCGGTTCCTCGGTGATCAACGCCGCCACCGGCAAATCCGAGCGCATCGGCCGGGCGCTAAAAATGCACGCCAACAAGCGTGAGGAAATCTCCGAAGTTTTTGCCGGCGACATCTGCGCGGTGGTCGGTCTCCGCAACGCGGGCACCGGTCACACTATCTGCGACCGCAAACATCCCATCGTGCTCGAGGCCATACAGTTTCCCGAACCGGTGATCGCGGTCGCCATCGAACCGAGAACGAAGGCCGATCAGGATCACCTCGGCGCCGCTCTCGACAAGCTGACCCACGAGGACCCGACCTTCCACGTCACCACCGACGAGGAGACCGGGCAGACGATCATCTCCGGGATGGGGGAGCTCCACCTGGAGATCATCGTCGACCGCCTGACTCGCGAGTTCAATATCGGCGCCCAGGTCGGCCGCCCGCAGGTGGCCTACCGTGAGGCGATCACCGAGGAGGCTGAGGGCGAGGGGCTCTTCGTCCGCCAGACCGGTGGCCGCGGCCAGTACGGCCACGTCAAGATCCGCGTCTGGCCGCTCACCGATGGAACAAGCTTCGAGTTCGAGGACCAGATCAAGAGGGGCGTCATACCGCGCGAGTTCATCCGTCCCGTGGAGCTTGGAATCCGCGAGGCGATGGATCGCGGGGTGCTGGCCGGTTACTCGTTGACGGGTGTCGGCGTCGCCCTCTACGATGGGTCCTTCCACGAGGTCGACTCCTCGGAGTTGGCCTTCAAGGTTGCGGGGTCCCTGGCTTTTCAAGATGCAGCCAAAGATGCCTGCCCGGTGATCATGGAGCCGGTGATGGAGGTCGAGGCGGTGACCCCAGAGAACTATCTCGGCGACGTCATAGGCGACCTCAACCGCCGTCGCGGTCGGGTGCTCGGCATGGAGTCGCGTGCCGGCTTCCAGGTGGCGACGGTACACGTTCCCCTTTCCGAGATGTTCGGCTACGCCACCGACCTGCGGTCGCAGACACAGGGGCGGGCCACCTATAGCATGCAGTTCGACCATTACGACGAAGTGCCTCAGCGGAAGGCTGACGAGATCGTTGCACGCGCCACGGGAATGACGGCGTAAGGAGGCAGGGATATGGCCAAGGAGAAGTTCGAGCGGACGAAGCCGCACGTGAACATCGGGACCAT
>JAOZUP010000153.1 GCA_029938595.1 Thermoanaerobaculales bacterium
GCAGAAACACAAATTAGGAATGAGGAATTAGGAATTAGGAATGCCGCCCACACACCCGAGTCGACCGTGGGCGGGCGGGCCGGCATTCCTAATTCCTCATTCCTAATTCCTAATTCAAAGTTGCCGGGCCCGTTGGGCTTGGTACCCGACCCTCACCCGCCCGGCACGCCTCTCCCCCGCCTGACCCTGCTTGCCGTTGACCGCCGCGGCTATCGCAACCTCTGCCGGCTGCTGACCGAGGCCGCGCGCGGCCGGCCCAAGGGGCAGTCGCGGGCCACCTGGTTGCAGATCGAGGCTCACGCCGATGGCCTCCACTGCCTGACGGGCGGCGCCGAGGGAGTCCTTGCCCAGCGGCTCGTCCATCGCGGTCTCGACGCCGCCCGGCGCGAGCTCGCGCACCTGGCCCATCTCTTCCCGAGAAGACTCCACGTCGAGCTGCAGCGCCACCGGCTGTGTGCCGAGGAGCATCGCAACCGGGCGCTCGCCGACCTCGCGCGAGGGCTCAAGCTGCCGCTGGCGGCCACCGGCGGCATCCGCTACGCGCGGTCGTCCAACCGGGACCTCGCCGATGTGCTGGCCTGCATCCGCGAGGGCGTCACCCTCGACACCGCCGGCCGTCTACTCGAGGGCGGCCACGAACGCCACCTGCGCTCGCCGCGCGAGATGGCGCTCCTCTTCGCCGACCAACGGCGAGCGGTGGCCGAGACCGGAGCCCTCGCCGACGAGCTCGAGTTCACCCTCGACGACCTCGGTTATCGATTCCCCGACTACCCCCTGCCAGTGGGAGAAAGCCCCATCTCTCACCTGCGGCGAGTCACATGGGACGGCGCCCGCACCCGCTTCCGTCCATTGACCGCACGCGCCCAGGCGCAGCTCGAGCGTGAGCTCGATCTGATCGAGAAACTCGACCTGGCGGGCTATTTCCTCATCGTTTGGGACATCGTCCGCTTCTGCCAACGCGAGGGCATCATGGCCCAGGGGCGAGGCTCGGCCGCCAACTCGGCGGTCTGTTACGCGCTCTCCATCACCGCCGTTGATCCGGTCAAGATGGAACTGCTCTTCGAGCGCTTCCTGTCCGAGGAACGAGGCGAGTGGCCGGACATCGACCTCGACCTGCCGTCGGGCGATCAGCGCGAGAAGGTCATCCAGTACGTCTACCGGCGTTACGGGCCGCACGGCGCCGGTATGACCGCCAACGTCATCACCTACCGCGCGCGCTCGGCGGCACGCGAGGTCGGCAAGGCGCTGGGGTTCTCGCTCGAGCAGGTGGGCCGCATCTCCAAGCGCTTCGGCCGCCACATGACGACCGAGATCTCGGAGGGGGCGCGCGACCTCGACCACGAGCTCAGGGAGGTGGGGTTCGATCCCTCCTCGCGCCGGGTCGAACATTTCAAGCGGCTGTGGTGGGAGATCCACCACCTCCCCCGCCACCTCGGTCAGCACTCCGGCGGCATGGTCATCGCCCACGGGCGCCTCGACGAGGTGGTGCCGCTGGAGCCGGCGGCGATGGAGGGGCGGACGGTGATCCAGTGGGACAAGGACGACTGCGCCGATCTCGGGCTGATCAAGGTCGACCTCCTCGGTCTCGGCATGATGGCCGCTCTCGAAGAGGTGATACCTATGATCCGCGAGCACGAGGGCGTGGAGATCGACCTCGCCCACCTGCCGCCCGGCGACCCCGAGACATACGACCTCATCCGCCGCGCCGACACCGCCGGTGTCTTCCAGATCGAGAGCCGGGCGCAGATGGCATCCCTGCCGCGCAATCGGCCCGAGATCTTCTACGACCTGGTGGTGCAGGTGGCGATCATCCGCCCGGGGCCGATCGCCGGCAACATGACCAACCCCTACCTCGAGCGCCGTCAGGGCCGCGAGCCCGTCACCTATGCCCACCCCTGCTTGGAGCCGATCCTGAAGCGCACCCTCGGCGTGCCGCTGTTCCAGGAGCAGCTCCTGCGCATCGCCATGGAGGCAGCGGGGTTTTCCGGCGGCGAAGCCGAGGAGCTGCGGCGGGCGATGGGTTTCAAACGCTCGCGAGAACGGATGGACGTGATCGAGAAACGCCTGCGCAGCGGCATGAGTCAGCGCGGCATCACCGGTGCCGTCCAGGACGAGGTCGTGCGCTCGATCACCTCCTTCGCCCTCTACGGTTTTCCCGAGTCGCACTCCGCGAGCTTTGCCCTCCTGGTCTACGCCTCCGCCTACCTCAAGACCCACCACCCGGCAGCCTTCTACGCCTGTCTCCTCAACGCCTGGCCAATGGGCTTTTACCACCCAGCCACCCTGGTCAAGGACGGCCAGCGCCGCGGGGTCCGCTTCCTGCCGGTAGACGTCAATCGCTCGGGGCGGCGCTGCCACTGGGAGGACGGCGCGGTGCGCATCGGCCTGCGCTGGGTTCACGGTCTCAAGCGGGCCGCCGGTGAAACCATCGAGGCCGAGCGCGAGCGAACGCTCTTCAACGACGTCGCGGACCTCACCCAGCGCTGCGGTCTTTCAGCCGAGCAGCTCGAACGCCTGGCGCATGTGGGTGCGCTGGCCTCGCTCGGGCTGAGCCGGCGCGCGGCCCTGTGGCAGGTCTCGGAGGTGGCGGGCCGGCGCGGGCCGCTGTTTGCCAACCTGCCACCCGAGAGCACCTCGCCTCTGGCTGAGATGAGCCCGTTCGACGAGACCGTCGCCGACTACGCCGGCCTCCACCTCACAACCGGCCCCCACCTCATGGCCTACGTGCGCCCGGAGCTCGACCGCCGTGGGGTTGTGGCGGCGGCAGCGCTGGACGCCATCGACGACGGCGCGATCGTGCGGGTGGCGGGAGCGGTGATCGTACGCCAGCGCCCAGGCACAGCCAAAGGCTTCGTTTTCCTGACCATGGAGGACGAGACCGGCATGGTGCAGGCGATCATCCGTCCCGACCTGTTTCAAAAGCATCGTGCCTTCCTCGTGTCAACGCCGGTGCTGCTGGTAGAGGGCCCCCTGCAAAAGCAGGACGGAACGATCTCGATCAAGGCCCGCCGCTTCGAGGCCGTGCACGCCGAAGCCGCAGTGGAGAGCCATGATTTCCACTGACCCACCACACCCCAGGATGAACCACAGAGACACAGAGAAAGCACAGAGAAGGCACAGAGCCCACCACATCGCAAACACAAAGACACAAAGACACGAAGACATCACGATCCCCATCCACCCGCCCGAGATGCCCACAGATCACACAGATAGACACAGATAATCGCAAGAACAGGAGTGGTGGCAGTGCCGTAGATTGACGGAGGAACCGCCGGCGATCTAACGATCGCCGACCGCCGGTGGAAAGCCTGGCTGCGACGAACGCTTGCGTTCGGAGTCGTTGCCCTGGCCTCCGGTTCCTGGCCGTCGTCCAACGGCCGGGACCTCGCGACGCGTTGACTCCTCCCCATGGACTATCTGTGTTTATCTGTGTGATCTGTGGGCAAATTGGGATGGTGCGCGGCCTTCGTGTCTTCGTGCCTTCGTGTTTGCGACGTGGGTGGTTGGGTGCCTCTGTGTTTTCTCTGTGCCTCTGTGTCTCTGTGGTTCAACCCCGGGTGGTGGCAAATTCGAAATCCGAAATTCGAGTATCCTCACCCAACTGAGAGGTACTAAGTGACCGCCATCCTGCAGCGATTCAAGATCCCGCACGTGTTCACGCTGCTTACGGGCGTGGTCTTCGTCTGCAGCCTCCTGACCTTTGTCATCCCTTCCGGCGAGTATGAACGGGAGACCCGGTCGGTCGGCGGACACGATCGAACCGTGGTGGTGCCCGACACCTACACCACCTTGCCAAAACATTATTCAGGCAAGGGCCTGCTGGTCCAGGACGAGGTCGCGGGACAGGCGAGCCCGGTGAGCCTCGAGGGCTTCCTCAGTGCCATCCCCCGCGGGATGGTGGAAGCGGCCGACATCATTTTTTTCATCTTCATCATTGGCGGCGTCTTCGGCATATTGCAGGCGACCGGCACGACAACCGCGATTCTAGGTTCAATCCTGAAACGCCTGCGTTCATCATGGCAATTGCTCACAATCGTCCTCATGACCGCGATGGCAATCGGCGGTTCGACGCTCGGGATGGGCGAGGAGTTCATTCCGTTGGTGCCGATCTTCCTGATCGTTGCCAAGGAGATCGGCTGCGACCGGATTTTCGGTGTGGCCCTCGTATACGTCGCTGGTGCGGTCGGCTTCGCTGCCGCCACTACTAACCCGTTTACCGTCAACATCGCACAGGAGATCGCAGGGCTCCCGCTCAACAGCGCGATATCGTTCAGACTCCTCTTCTTCGTTGCCTGTATGACAGTAACGCTGGTCTACATGATCCGCTACGGCAGTCGAATCCGCCGGGACCCCTCGATGTCTCTCATGGCTGGCGACGAACTTGACCTCCAGACCGACGATGTCGAGCCACCGGCGTTACGCCCGGCGCACCTGGTCATCCTGGTCGCATGCATCGTGATTTTCGTATTTATTCTCTACGCAGTCCAGGAGATGGGTTGGTGGCTGACCCAAATGGCCGGGGGCTTCCTCCTCATGGGCCTGGTCGCCACAGCCGTCGCCCGGCTGCCGGTTCGGGAGGCGACACTCGCGGCGGTGCGTGGAATGGAGGAAATGACAGTCGCCGCACTGGTCGTCGGCTTTGCCCGCGGCATCACCGTCGTGCTTGAGCAGGGTCAGATTCTCGACACCTTGATCTTTTCAGCCGCTGCGGTACTGCAGCATGTACCACGATATGTCGCGGCCGAGGGAATGTTGGTGTTTCAGGCAATCTTGAACTTCTTCATCCCCTCCGGTTCGGGCCAGGCAGCGGTGACAATGCCTCTGATGGCCCCACTTGCGGATGTCCTGGGCTTAACCAGACAAACGGCGGTCTTCGCCTTTACCTGTGGTGACGGGTTCTCCAACACCGTGATCCCAACCTCCGGCATTCTCATGGCTTCGCTCGGTCTCGCCCGCGTGCCCTACGACCGGTGGTTACGTTTCATGGCGCCCCTCTTGCTCCAACTGTTCGTCCTCGCCGCGGTGTTCATGGCCATCGCAGTCGCGATCGAACTCTAGCCCCCGGTTCTCACCAGGTGTCTACGGCGAACGGCCCGTCAAGATCACCCAAGATACACGTGATAAGCTATTTGAAAGGGGCCATGGCCTGTGAAACAAGGGCTTTGACCTGTCTTTTTGCAGTGGTCCGGTCGAAATCGAGTCGCGGTAGGTAGTGGGGTCAGAGGATGACACCGAGCAGCGTCGATAGGTCCAGAAACGGACACATCACTAGTCTCGCAAACTTCGAGACGCCGAATCTCGAGATGATCGCGAAACGGCGGCCCCAGTTGTGGGTGGTGACCCTCTCCCTGCTCGTATTCACCGTCGCGGTTCTCTCTCTAGTGCTGTTCTGGGAGAAGGTCACTCTCGAAGTCTGGTCGCCCCGAGTGTTGCTTTTCCTCGGCATCGTCCTGCTGGCGGTTCTGTTCAGCGCCCACACGATCGCGAAGGAGCTCCAGCTTCGCGCCTCCACTAGAGAACTGATGGATGAGGAGGTTCTCGCCGCCGCTCTCACCAACAGCCTGCGGGAAGCAAACGTAGTAATCGACTCGGGCAACGAGGTCAACCTTCGGCTCGACCTCGAACAGGTGCTCGAGACCATCCTCGCCTGTTCACTGGACCTTCTCGACGGGCAGGGTAGCTCGATCATGATGATGTGCTCCGAGGACGAGCTGCGAACCGTCTGCTCGAAAGGGCAGAGTTCTGCCGGCGGGGCGCGGGTCAATCTCCGCAGCGGCGTCGCCGGCCAGGTGGCAGCGACCCATGAGGCCGTGCTGGTGAACGGCACATTCGACTGGAGCCACTACCGCGATGATCACGAAGAGCATCGTCCAACCAGCGCGCTGAGCATTCCCCTGACGAGCGACGGGGATCTCATAGGGGTTCTCAACGTCAACGCAAAACCGGAACGCGAGTATTCGCAGCGCGACCTGCGCGCGATGAGCCGTTTTGGAGAGCAGGCCGGTTCCGCCATCGCCCACGTACAAGCTCACGAGGCGCAGCGCAAGTTCGCCCACCCAACCGACTACCAGGCGTTGCACAACCCCCTCACCGGTCTGCCGAACCGCTCGCTGTTGCTTGACCGAGTCGGCAACGCCCTCGCCCGTCGCCGGCCACCGGGCAACTCGGTCGTTCTCCTGTTCCTCGACCTCGATGACTTCAAACGGGTCAACGACAGCCTCGGCCACTCTGCGGGAGACCAGGTGCTGATCGCCCTCGCGGAGCGCCTCCGAACGAGCGTCCGCGCGGGTGATTCGGTGGCCCACTTCGGGGCCGATGAGTTTGCGATTCTGCTCGAAGCATCGGATGCTGATGAGGCCTTCATGGCTGCAGAGCGAATTCTCAGTGATTTGTCAAAACCCTTCCCGCTCGAGGGTCGCGAGGTGACGTTCACGGCCAGTATCGGCATCGCTCTCGAGCCATCGAGCGACGGGCGTCCCGAGGAGCTCATGCGCAACGCGTTCACCGCTCTGCACGCAGCCAAGGAGCGCGGCAAGGGCCAGGTGGCGGTCTTCGAGCAATCGATGCATTCGACCGCCCTCAGTCGTCTCGATCTCGAGCACGAGCTTCGGCACGCCGTCGAGCACGACGGGCTCGACGTGTATTTCCAACCTTTGCTGGATCTCAAGGATCTGACGGTGCACGGTTTCGAGGCGCTGGTCCGCTGGAACCACCCGGAGCGGGGGGTGATCGCAGACTTCTCCTTCGTGCCCCTCGCCGAGGAGGCGGGCCTCCAGCCCCAGATCGACCGCATGGTCCTGCAGGAAACCTGCGCCAGGGTCAAGGAGCTGAACTCGGGGATCTTTGCGGCCAACCCGGTCGCCGCGCATGTCAACCTCTCCCCGAATACCATCCGCGAGCCCGACTTCGTGGCCAACCTCGCCAGCGACCTGGCAAACTCCGGGCTCGATCCCGAGCAGCTGGTGCTCGAGATCACCGAGGGCGTCATGATGCACGATGTCGAGCAGGCGGCCAGCAGGTTGCGGGCGATCAAATCGCTCGGAGTTCGCCTCGCCCTCGATGACTTCGGGACCGGTTACTCATCATTGAGCTATCTGAGGAGCTTCCCGGTGGATGTCGTCAAGATCGACAAGATCTTTGTCGATGAAATCGAGCACGACCCCGGGGCGGTGGCACTCGTGCAGGCCATTCTCAGCCTCGGACTCGGGCTCACGTTCGAGGTCGTGGCCGAAGGCATCGAGACCTCCGATCAACTCGAGAGTCTGCTCGATCTCGGGTGCCGGTACGGTCAGGGCTATCTCCTCGCACGCCCGCTTTCTCAGCCACAGCTGGTCGAGTTTCTCGACCACATCTGCCCAGGGCAGTGATACTCTGAAAAAAGAGACACACTCTCAGGGAATGAACATGCTGCGGTTCGCGCTCAACGATGGATTGGTGGAGGTCGAGGCCAGTTCCGGTCTGCCTACACTCGATTACCTGCGCGACGAGGCCGGGCTGACTGGGGTCAAACACGCCTGCCGCGAAGGCGACTGCGGATCGTGCGTGGTGCTCCTCGGGCAACCGGAAAACGGCGCGATGAGGTACCGGGCGGTCACCTCGTGCCTGCTGCCGATCGGCGCCCTCGACCGCCACCACGTGGTGACGATCGAGGGGCTCAACCGCCGAAACCTCACCCCTTTCCAGAGTGCGCTCGACGCAGAGGGCGCGTCGCAGTGCGGATTCTGTACCCCGGGTTTCGTGGTTTCTTTCGCGGGGTTTCTGCTCACAGCAGAGCGATGGGACGAGCAGGCCGCAATCGAGGCAGTCGCCGGGAACATCTGCCGCTGCACCGGCTATGCCTCGATCATCCGCGCCATGGCATCGACCCTCGATCGCATTCGCAACCGGATCGATCCTGCGGAACCACGCATTCCGGCGTTAGTCCGCAAGACCCTCCTGCCCGAGTACTTCCTCGGCATTCCCGATCTGCTGGCGAACCTCGGTCCGGCGCCATCGAAGAAGTTTCCCTCGCCTTCACAGGTGATGGTCTCCGGTGGCACCGATCTCTATGTCCAGCGGCTTGACGAGCTCGTCACGAGTGACGTCTTCGTGTTGCCGCCGTCGGTCGAAACACCGATCCGGGTCGACGACATCCACATCTATCTGGCTGGAGCCGCGACCGCCGAGGACATGAAGACATCGGGAGTTCTGGCGGAGAGGATCGGCGCCATCGACCGCGCCATGTCGCTGATGGGTTCGCTGCCGATCCGCCATCGAGCAACCATCGCCGGGAACATCGTTAACGCCTCGCCGATCGGCGACATGACCGTCATCCTCCTCGCTCTCGACGCCGAGATCGGCCTCATCGTCGAAGATACCCGGCGGTCTCTGCCCCTGCGTGATTTCTTCCTCGGTTACAAGGAGCTCGACCTGCGCCCGGGCGAAATGGTGGAATGGGTGCGCATTACCGCCCCCGGAGATGCGGCCGTCTTCAACTTCGAGAAAATCAGCAAGCGTACGCACCTCGATATCGCGAGCGTCAACACCGCCGCCTCGCTCCGGCTCGATAGGGGACGGATAGCGCACGCCTGCCTCGCCGCCGGCGGGGTGGCGCCGATCCCGATGCAGCTGCCGCAGACCGCCGACTATCTGTGCGGCCGGGAACCGACCGCTGAAACCGCGATTATGGCCGCCGATGTCGCCCGCTCAGAGATCACGCCGATATCCGACGTCCGCGGCTCGGCCGAATACAAGCGCCTGTTGCTCGGTCAGCTGATCCTCGCCCACTTCAACGTTCTTTTCGACGTCGAGGAAGGCCTCGTGAAAGAGGCCACCGCATGAGCAACCGCGAGATCGCCCCCCACAC
>JAOZUP010000154.1:0-503 GCA_029938595.1 Thermoanaerobaculales bacterium
GACCCTCCAGGGGCACGGAGCCTTCATAAGCGCGCTGGCGTGGCATCCAACCGAACCATCGGTGGTGACCGCAAGCGCCGATGGGACGATCAGGATCTGGAACCTCGATCAGGGACGGTGCATTCACGTTCTCGAAGGGCACAGGGGACCGGTCCGCGGTCTCGCCTTTGACGCCGCCCGCCAGGTGATCGTGTCTGCTGGACAGGATGGGTCGGTCGGCATTTGGGACGTGGCGACCGGCTCGAACGTCAAGTTTCTCCGCGGCCACCGGGGAGCGACCACGACGGTAGCCCTGATCGGAGATTGTGTCGCGGCGGGTGGCGACGACGGCACCGTTCGTCTTTGGAGGTTCAACGACGGCGAAGCGTTGCGCGTGATCAGGTTGGCGAACCCGGTGCAGGATCTCGTAGTAACGGCCGATGGCGCCGGCTTGCTCGCCGCGTTCGGCTCAAAGGTCGGCCGGATCGAGCTGCCCGAACCGCCGGCGGCGCGGCTGCCGCGCG
>JAOZUP010000154.1:513-979 GCA_029938595.1 Thermoanaerobaculales bacterium
GCTTCGGACGAGCTCGCCGACAGGGAGGTGGAGTTTCGCGAGCGTCTCGACGTCGCTCGAGGGCATATCGAGGCAGGCCGTATGGAAGAGGCCCGTGAACCCCTGCGGACGGCGAGGATGGTGCCGGGCTACGAGTTACACCAGGAGGCGCTCGCGCTGTGGAATAGGGTGTTGGCCTTCTTCCCGAAGGTTGCGTCTCGGGCGGTGGGTGAGTTGTATCGCTTTGGAGGTGGACGCGACGTCGTCACCGCGTGCGCGCTGACGCCGGATGGCTCGGGCTGCCTTGCCGGCAGCGGAGACGGCTCGCTGTGCCAATTCGAAACCGACACCGGAGAAGAGATGTTCGCGATGGCCGGGCACGATCAGGGTGTGTTGGCTGTTGCGATAAGCGGCAACGGCCTATGGCTGGCGTCGGCGGGCCGCGACGGCGCGGTACGCGTGTGGGAAGCTGCCGGCGGTGAGCTCC
>JAOZUP010000154.1:989-8835 GCA_029938595.1 Thermoanaerobaculales bacterium
TGAGCTCCGGCACGATTTTGCGGGGCATGAGGGCGCCGTCCATGCGCTCGCGTTCGTGCCTGACTCCAGCGCCGTCGTGTCGGCCGGTGATGACCGGACGGTGCGAGTGTGGCCGCTGGATGATTCAACCCTGCCGGAGCTGCTCGGCAGCGCCGACGAGACGGTGTCGGCGCTTGCCGTGAGTGCGGACGGACGTTTTGTGGTCAGCGGCGGCTGGGACAGCTTGGTCACTGTGTGGAGTCTGCCGGGGCGGGAGGAGCTGCGGCGGATGGAAGGCCATGAGGGACCGGTTCACGCGGTGGTCGTCAGTCCCGACTGCCGGTTCGTCGCGTCGGCGGGCGAGGACGGCACGGTTCAACTGTGGGACCTGGAAGACGGACGTCGGTGGCGGGTTCTTTCCGGACACGAAGGGGCTGTCCAGGCGGTGGCGTTCACGCCGGATGCACGCTTTGTCTTATCGGCGGGCAAGGATGCGACGCTGAGACTGTGGGACTTGCGAACCGGGACCGCGGTACGCGTGATGGAGGGACACGCCGGGCCGGTCACCGCCGTCGCCGTGAGTCGGGACGGAGGCGCCGCCGTCTCTGCTGGATCAGACGCGAGCCTCCGCCTGTGGTTCCTCGACTGGGAACCGGAGCTACCTGAGCGAGGCCGTTGGGACGATCGCGTGCGGCCTTTTCTCGAAGTCTTTTTCCGCCGCCGCGAGCACTCCGAGACGGCTGTCGGGATGCCGACGTGGGATAAGGACGATGTGCGGGAGCTGCTCGAGGACCTCGAGAATCGAGGCTTCGGATGGCTCGCTCCGGAACGGGTGGAGCGGGAGCTCGAATCGCTCGCCCGCCACCGCGATGAGAACCGAACAGAGGAGCAGGAGCACACTCAGGAGCTGGCCAGGAAACGGCAGCGCCAGCAGCGCGTCGCGCCGGCCAAGCGTCTAATCGAGATTCTCACCCGCAATGTCGGTCTCAGGATAGCCGCGGCCGCTACGGTGGTGGTCCTCGTCCTGCTGGGTCTTGCCAGCTTGCGGACACCAGAGAGCAGCGGGGCGGAGTTCAATCGGCGATTGCGCGGAGACGTCGCGATGCTTGTCCGCGCGCGCGGAATGCGTCTCGAGCGGGGCACCGTGCTCGCCTACCAGAAAGGGCCTACGGCCGGCGCCAAGGATTGTGGCGAGGACTCCTTCGTGAGCCTCGTCGATCTGGCGCTCTACGCCGAGAGGACGCACTCGCCGCCGCTCGACCCCGGCGTACCGGCGGCCGAGGAGAGCATGCGCGTGCGGTACTCCAACGCCGTCAACTGCATCGGCACCCTCGGGGATCTGAAGCTGGTCGAGCCCATCTTGCGGCGAGCGAAGGAAGGTCTCCACCCATACCGGCTCGAAGACCTCCTCGGCGTTCTCGTGAGAGTCGGAGCGGCCGGCGACCCCCGCATCCGGGCAGCCCTCACCGACCACTCGGAAACAGTCCGCCATCTTGCGGCGCTCACTCTCGTGCATGGATCTGAGCCGAGCGGCCACGAATATCTGCTCGACGCGCTCGCCGGTGATGAGACGAAGGGCGTGGAGGCGGCCAGCTTCGTTCTGACCGAGTTGATTTGCGTTGGCGCCATCGACGATGAGTCCGCCTTCGAGACCGTGCGCCGGATGGGCCGCAACATCGACCCCCGAGTCCGCCGCAACGCGGTCAGGGCGCTGGTGCTCTTCGAAAACAAGGGGCCGGTGCGAGGGGTGCTGAACGATGCTCTGGAGGACAACGACCCCGAGGTCGTTGCGGTGGCGGAAAAGATCCAAGCAACCCTGAAGAGCGCCAAACTCAATCAGCTTTTCGGGTAGCCGGTCAAAAAAATTCCGAATTCCGAATTCATGCGGTCCGTGTATGATGCACCGTCATTAAGGGAGAATTATTTTGGGTGCTGAGGCCTCGTTGATCGGTAGAAGCTGCCTCGTGAGTAGCGCCGGCGTCCTGCTGGTCGCGATGCTCGCGGCCGGTTGTGCGCTCGGCCCGCCGCCGGTGACCACGCTTCGCATCGCGTATCCGTACGAGATGGTGACCGTGGATCCCCATGCACACGCCGACATGGTCACCGAAGCCGTGCTGGCAGCGGTCTACGAGGGACTGGTCCACTTCGAGCCGGGTCTGCAGGTACAACCGTGGCTGGCCGACAGCTGGACGACCCCGGACGACACCACGTGGATTCTCCACATCCGCGAAGGCGTTCGCTTCCACGATGGGACGATGCTGGAACCTGCGGACGTGGTCGCGTCGATATCGCGCGCCCGTGCGAGCAAGGTCATGGGACATCAGCTGGACGACATCGATCAGTTGCGTGTGATCGATGAGGTTGCAAGGACCGTCGAGATCACCACTGCCCGGCCGGCGCCGCTGCTGCTCACGCGCCTCGAGGCAGTAGCCGTTGTCCCCCGGAGTTTTGACCCCGCCAATCCGGTCGGCACCGGCCCCTACCAGTGGCGAGCGGGGTCGATTCAAGGGCCGATTCAGTTGCAGCGGTGGGATGGTTACTGGCGGGGGGCACCCGATTTCGAGGAGGTGACCATCCGGTTCGTGACGATTCTCGAGGAGCTGGCAGACCTCCTTCATGAGAACGAACTCGACGTGGTCGCGTCGGTGACGGTGAGCTATTTCCGGGACCACGAACCCCAGGACGATTGGCGATTGGTGGCAAGCCCTGCGGTCATCACGACCTACCTCGGCCTCAACGTGACCCAATCTCCGTTCGATGATCTCAGGGTCCGCAAGGCTATCGACCTGGCTATCGACCGTCGGCAATTGGTGGCGGACATCTTTCCGGAAGGTACCGCCAGGGCGGCGCGGTCGCTGGTGCCTCCGGAGATCTTCGGGTACAGTCCCGGCCATCGCCTGCACGATGCCGATCCGGTACGCGCTCGCGAGGTCTTGGCCGAGGTCGCGCTGCCGACAGGGACGACTCTGTATCTGAATCATATTGAACGCTATGCGGAGGTGGCCGAGTCAATCTCCGCCTCCCTGATCGCGGTGGGTTTGGAAACCGAGACGAGGGTCGTCTCGATCGAGGAGTTTTACCGCGGTCTTGAAGAGGGAACGAACCAGCTTTTCCTCTTTTCCTGGACCTTCGGGGTTGCGGACGCGTCTCCATTCCTGGACACCATCGTCCACCGCCGCGATTCGGAGCGGGGTCTGGGGAGCTTCAACGGCGCGGGTCTTTCGGATCCGGGCCTCGATGTCCTGATCGATGAGGCTGCTCACGAGCCGAGATCGGCGATCAGGCTCGAACGCCTCCAGCAGACGCTCGCGATGCTGGAAGCGATCGCGGTCTATCTGCCGCTCTACCAGCCGTCGACCCTCGCCCTCGTCCACAACGGCTTTGTTCTCGAGGCCTTCGCGGGTTCCGTCATTCGGCCGCAGGATGTGCGCAGGGTCTACGGGCGCTAGCTAGTTCCCGTCCGAAAACGGCGCTTTTCGGCAATCTCGGCGTCGATCTTCGGATTTCCTTGTGCGGCGTACAGAGGTACGCCTCCCGCACCGCGCCGCTCAGAACACGGTAGTGACACACATCGTGACAGCCGCGCGATCCAACGTGGTTAGATGTGCGGGTTAAAGGAGATGATTTCTGACGCATTCACTTCCAGTGGCTGGAAACGAACTCGTCCGTTTCGGGCAGCCCTCCCTGGAGGATCAGGTATCCGTTGTGGGGCTCGCGCTCGGTGATCTCGTGATTGATCGGGGTGCGCATCATCTCGATCACCTTCTCGTGGTCGTCGGTATGGCCGAGCACCCAGCCGAGCTTCATCAGGGCTGTCTCAGGGAGCATGTTGTCGAGCGGTACGACGCCGATATCGAGCAGATCGCGACCGGTCTCGTAGACGTACATCTGGGCGAATCCCCACAGAGTCTGCACCGTCATCACAACATGCACTCCCGCGTCGATCGCACGTTCGAGAGCGGGGTAGAGCGGTGTGTTGACGTGGCCGAGGCCGGTGCCCGCGATGACGATGCCGCGGTATCCCTTTTCCACCAGTGCATCAACGAGGTTGGGCCTCATCCCCGGGTAGTAGTAAAGAATGGTGACACGGTCGTCATAGACGGTATCGATGCGGACCCGGCGCGACGCGTCCCGGTGCAGGTAGTCGTCGGTGAGACTGGAGAAGCCGTCGCGGCTGACGATGCACAACGGAATATCGCCAATGGTGCGGAAGGTGCTGCGGTACGAGGAGTGCATCTTGCGGCACCGCGTTCCCCGGTGGAGCAGTCCGTAGCGATCCGAAGTAGGCCCGAACATGCAGATCTGCACCTCCGCAATGTCCCCGTAGGCGGCGGTCCGTATGGCGTGAATGAGGTTGAGAGCTGCATCCGAAGAGGGGCGGTCTGATGAACGTTGGCTGCCCACCACCACGACCGGAACCGGTGAGTCCTGGACCATGAAGCTGAGCACCGCCGCGGTGTGGCCCATCGTGTCGGTACCGTGACCGATGACGATACCGTCCGCGCCGTCGGCGATCTCGCGCTCGATATTTTCGGCCAGGGTCACGTACTCGGGCCACCCCATGTTCTCGGAAAAGACCCCGAAGAGCTTCTTGGTGGTGAGATTGCAGATGTCGGCCAGCTCCGGAACCGCACCGTAGAGCTCCCCGGGTGTGAAGGCCGGGATCACCGCCCCGGTACGGTAATCGAGGCGCGAGGCGATGGTGCCGCCGGTTCCCAACAGAGTCACATTGGGGAGGTCTGGCCGTGACGGGAACTCCTGCTCGGGGATCTTGTAGACCGCCTCCTTGTAGCCAATCTCCTCGACCGATGCCACACGATCCACGTGGATACCGATGTTGTATCCGTTCTTGAGCTTGAGAACGATGTGGAGATCGTCGAAACTCTCCGATCGCGGCAGGACGACACCCTCGAAGAGGCTGCCCGCGGAGTTGACCATACGCACATCCGACCACACCCTGATACCCAGCTCCTGAAGACGAGCTCTGGCACGACCTTTGTATCCCTTGAGGGGATCGCTGGTTGATTCACTCATGCTCTGCTCCGATCCTGCTTCTGATCTCGGCATCCACCTCCGTCGAGGAGACCCGTCCACGCAGCTCGCTCATCGCACGCCCCATGAGAAACCGTCTCCGCTGGTCCTCGCTGCCGTCCGGATGGACCGGACGCAGCTCGGCCGCAAGCCCGGCCACCCGCTCCCGCCACCCGTCGGGCGCACGCCCGAGACCCATCTCCTCGACCAGGTTCTGGAGGTCGATGTCGGGGTGGTCAACGAGCCGTTCCACGAGGCTCTGCCACGCCTCCCACGCCACCGGGCGGCTGTCGAACACGGCGAAGAGCTCGCACCATCGCTCATCCGAGATCTCATCCACGGCGACCCCCGCACGCCGAAGACCCTTGAGCCGTTCGCCAAAGAAGAAACACGCCCGGCGCAGATCGGCGCCGGAGAGTTCAACGACCGCATCCACGAGGCGTGCGCCGCCACGGCGGATGAGATAGTGGATCACCGGCGTCGGCACCCCGACTTCGGTGTACCTTGCCTCACGGGACCACGGGAGCTCGGGGAGGGATGCCTGCAACCCTTCCACGCGTTCGCGGGTGACACGCTGCGGGGGGCTGTCGGTGTCCGGGTACATCCGGTCCGGTCCCGGCAGAATGCGTTCAAAGTCGGTGCTGCCGTCCGCAAACGGTTGTCTGGTCTCGTTGGGCACGCCGTCCACGGCGTCGAGGAAGCGCAGGCGGATTTCCTCGGCAGCGGTGAGGGTGTCTTCTTCGGCCCCCCACACCACTACCAGTCCGTCCTCCGACGAGCACCCTAGCGTCCGGCGCAGTCGATCCAGCTCGTTCGTCGCAGAAGCCTCTCGAGGCCAATCCTCGGAGTGGAGGAGGGCCGGCGGCTGGTCGAGGCCGGCGATCACTCGCACGCGACCGCGGAGCTCGTCGGCAAAACTCCGATTCGGCTGCGTGGGCCACGAGAGCGTGTCACCGAGACCAGGGAGGCGCACGGCACGCACGCAGAAAGGGCCCGAGCCGCGCTCGAGATCCGAGCGTTGGTCGCCGTTGTCCAGATAGCGTTCCCACGAGCCGGCCCGGAGCAGGTCCATCGGTGAGTCGGCGACGAGCTCGGTCACGTCGCGATGCTCGATCCCGAGATCATCCGATTCGCGGAAGCCGCGACCGCGGAGCTCGTCGCGGAGGTTCAGGAGGTTGATCTGGCGTACCGCCTCGCAGTGGACGAGGCCCGGCGCCCAACCCGCCCTCGGTACCCCCTTGATCTCGACCCTGCGGCCGCCGCGCACCGAGACGTTGATGTCCTGTCGGCTGGCGCCGAGCCCGACCCGCACATGCCCGGTGGATCTGCAAACACGGCCGACGAGGAGGATCGCCTCCTCGACCTCGTCGGGGGTGCGGAGGTCGGGTCCCGTGACGGTCTCGATCAACGGCATCCCCAGGCGGTCCGTGCGCCAGACGATGAGGTGCCCCCGGTCCGAGACCTCGCGGCACGAATCCTCCTCGACGCTGACCTGGGTGATGGTGATCTCGCGGCCATGGAAGGGCAACCGTCCCTCGACGCCGACGATCGCGGTGCGTTGGAATCCGGTCGGGATGGAGCCGTCGAGGTACTGCTTGCGGGCGATGTGGACCTCGTCGATGATGTCGCAGCCCAGCATCAGGCACTGTTCGATGGCGATGTCCAGTGCCTGGGGGTTCATCAAGAAGGGAGGGGTGTCGTCCATCTCGTAGGTGCACACGTTCGAAGTGTGGAGCAGATAGACGATGTTCTTTCGGGTCTTGAACTCCATCAGGGCGGTTCCGTCGTACTCGCCGAGCTCGGACAGTGTCGGCCGCATGTGACGCAGGACCGAACCATCGTGCTCGCGGGTGTAGATCCCAGCTGGACAGTTGCAGAACATCTTCTTGGCGGTGAGCAGCTGCTGGTGGACCTCGAGTCCGACCCTGAGGCCGACCTCGGAGTAGTCGATGGCGTCCGGCACGGCACCCCCTCGCGGCCTCGTCAGCGGCACTCGCGAGGCCGGGTGATGATAGCAGGGAAGAGAATTAGGAATGAGGAATTAGGAATTATCGACGCGACATAGCGATCGTGGGTATTGGAGCGTGCTGCCCGCGTTTGCGCACGTTGACCGGAGGCGCCTGGCATCCTCTCGGGAAGCGCGCCCAAGCGCGGGCAACCCACCCCAATACCCCCGGTCGCCTCCCCGCGCCTATCATTCCTAATTCCTAATTCCTAACTCCTAATTCAGCCCGTCAGGGCGACCGCTTCCATCTCGATCTGAACTCCAAGCGGCAGGGCGACGACCTGCACCGCCGAGCGCGCCGGCGGGTTGGACGGGAAGAATTCGGCGTACACCCCGTTCATGGCTTGGAAATCACCCAGGTCCGTCATAAAGACCGTCATCTTCACCACCCGGTCGAGACTGCTGCCGGCGGCGCGCAGCACGGCGTCGACGTTGGTGAGAACCTGGCGAGTTTGGTCCTCGATGGTAGTGGCCTCGACCTTGCTCGAGGCTGGATTGATGGGAACCTGACCGGCGGTGAAAACGAAACCGTCGGCGGCGATGCCCTGCGAGTAGGGCCCGACCGCGCCCGGTGCCTCTTTGGTGGCGATGATTGTGCGCTCGATGGTCATAGGTGTCCTCCTTCGGGGTAGAATACTCCGGCCGTGCGAAGCTTTTGGCACTTTGTTGCCCTCCCAGCCCGTCTCTACAAGCGGTTTGTCTCGCCGTTCATGCCGCCGGCATGCCGATTCGAGCCGACATGCTCGGTGTACGCGGCCGAAGCCATAGAGACCCACGGCCTCCGCGGCGTGTGGATGGCGATCAAAAGAATCGGCAAATGCCACCCCTTCC
>JAOZUP010000005.1 GCA_029938595.1 Thermoanaerobaculales bacterium
CCGGATGCCGGATGCCGGATGCCGGATGCGACGAAATCGTAAACTCACCCGTCTCTTTGTCAAGGGGTAACTAGGTCGATCTGGAATCCGGTATCCGGTATCTGGTATCCGGGCCGGCGGTCAGTTTTTGGCGGCGGGATCGATGCCGAGCCGGTGGATCATCTCGTTCAGGGTCGTGGGGCTCAACTTGAGCATACGGGCGGCGCGGCGCTGAACCCCATCTGAGCGACACAGGGCCTCTCGGATCAGGTACTCCTGGTACTCTGCCACCGTCTCGCGGAAATCGACGCCATCGGGCGAGAATTCGGCGACCGGCTTGGTGCTCGGCCCCTCGCTTCGCAACGCCTGAGGGAGCTCGTCGAGCTCGATGGTATCTCCGCGGCACAGAACCACCGCGCGCTCGACTGCGTTCTCGAGCTCGCGGACGTTTCCAGGCCAGCAATACCCGGTGAGAGCGTCCATGGCTGCAGGGGAAAAGCCTTCCACCTCACGTTGATTTTCCTCGTTGTAGATTTTCAGGAAGTGTGTTGTGAGAAGAGGAATGTCGCCGTCCCGGTCACGCAGAGGCGGCAGTTCTATGGTGATGACGTTGAGCCGATAGTAGAGATCCTCCCGGAAGTTACCCGCCTGGACCTCCCCCCATAAATCGGTGTTGGTCGCCGCCAGGAGGCGGGTATCTACGGTCTTTGCCTCGATGCTCCCCACTCGGCGGACTTCCCGTTCCTGGATCACACGCAGGAGTTTGGTCTGGGTCTCCGCTGAGATCGTTCCGACCTCGTCAAGGAAGAGCGTGCCGTTGTGCGCAGCCTCGAAGAGGCCCTTACGGTTGTTCACCGCTCCGGTGAAAGCTCCCTTGACATGCCCGAAGAGGGTCGATTCGAGGAGGTCGGCCGGGATGGCGCTCGTGTGAACCGGCACGAAGGGACCATCGCCGCGCGAGCTGAGCCGATGGATGGCGCGGGCCACCAATTCCTTACCGGTCCCGGACTCGCCCTCGATCAAAATGGTCGAGCGGGCCGGTGCGGCGCGGCGCATGAGCTCGAAGACCTCCTCGAGTCGACGGCTGGTACCCACCATCTCGCCCATGCCTTCAAGCCGGTTCCGAAGCTGGAGGTTCTCCACCAGAAGCGCCCGCCGCTCGGCGGCTCGATGAACGAGGTTGAGGACCTCTTCGTTCTTGAACGGTTTGGGAACATAGTGGAAGGCGCCCGCACGCATCGCGTCAATGGCGGATTCCACCGACGAGTAGGCGGTGATCACGACCACCGGCAGGTGGGGATCAAACGCCTTGATCTCGGGCAGCAGCTCGAGGCCCGAACGATCCGGCAACATGAGGTCGAGCAGCACAACATCGATCTCCTCCTCCCGGAGGACACGCATGCCGGCAGCGGCCGTGGTCGCCTGCTGATAGTCGAAGCCGTCGGACTTCAGGAGTGACCCCAGCACGTCCTGAAGGACGGGCTCGTCATCAATCACGAGGACTGTTGCGGCTCCTGCCATCGCTGTAACCTTATCGTCGCTCGGGCCCCTCCGCGCTCCAGATTCTCGAGCCCTACCTCGCCGCCAAGTTGGGCGATCATATCACGCGTGATGGAGAGGCCGAGGCCCGATCCGCCGCGCTCGGCCTTGGTGGTGAAGAAAGGCTCGAAGACCTTTTCACGGACGTCGTCCGGCAGGCCGGGGCCTGAATCTTCGACAGTGATCTCGGCCCACTGAGCATCGGCGGCCACGGTGAGTCGGGCGGTCCCGCCGGGCGCCAACGCCTCGATAGCGTTGCGCACCAGGTTTCCCACCGCCAGCTCGAGGGGCGCAACCGACGCCCACGCCATCACCGACTCCTCAACCCTCACGATCTCCAGTTGTTCCTCCGCCCCGAGGGAGCGTGCGGCGTCCTGAGCCGCCCGAACCACCACTCCACCAATCTCGAGCACCATTCGACTGTCGCTCGAACCACGCACCATTGCACGCAAATTAGAGACGATGCGCGACACGCGGAAGCTCTGATCCACCAGCTTGGCGACGATGGGCGAACGGGGGTCATCCTCAGAGGTCATCTCGCCCAACATCTGGGCAAAAGAGGAGATGCCCGTGAGGGGCGTGTTGATTTCATGGGCCAGACCCGATGCCAACCGACCGAGACCAGCCAATCGTTCGTGTTCGCGCATCCGGTTCTGCAGCTCCCGAAGTTCGGTGACATCCTGGAGGACAACCACCCGGCCGTTGAAGCTGCCGCTATCGAGTTCGAGCACGGATACCGCCAGGATCACCCGCCGCGGAGGATCCGCCAATGTTCGCGCCTCGGTATTGACAGCGTGCAAAGGAAGCTCTATCTGCCAAGCTTCGGGCAATTCGACAACCGAACCGAGCCCGAGCCCGACCAGATCCTGAGCGTCGCGCCCGAAGATATCGGCGGCATGCCGGTTGGCGGATAGGATGTGGGCCGCAGCATCACAGACCAGTATGGCTGCGGCCGACGACTCGATAATGCGTTGGGTGTTGGTGTGGAGGATCCGATACTCCTCCGCCTGACGCCGCAAATCATCGAGATACCGGGCACTCTCCAATGCCAGCGCCGCTTGGGCGGCAAATGCGGACACCACCTCCTCACCCTCGCTGCCGAGCGGGAAGACACCCCGCCGCAACCCGAGATAGAGTAAGCCGTGGACTGTGCCGACACGCTCGAGCGGCACCCTCACCGCAAAGCCTGCGGAGGTCATGGAACCCTCGCACTCTCCCGGATACCCGGTCTCGGAGACCGCGGCCGGGAGATAATCCGGCAACAGATCTCCATTCCCCGTGATGCGCTCGAAACGCTCTCCTCCGACCCGGAGATACGTCGCGACGAGATCAAAATCGAGACCCTCGGTCAACGTGGCGGACAGGCGCACAAGAAGCTTGCGCGGGTCGGTGACCCTTGCCAGCTCGCGGCTCGCGCTCGTGAGCAGTGAGCGGGGCGCGGGACGTCCCTGATGGAGCCATTGATCGAGAAATTTTTCAACACGCAACCGAACCGGCTGCAAGAGAACCACCAGGAGCACCCCTGTGGCAAAGGCGAAAAGGTTGCGCAGGGAACCCAAACCGCCGGCGTACCTGAGCAGGAGGTGATTCGTGACTGCGAAAATGAACCCTCCGGTGACAATGACCAGGGTGGCCGAGATCGAGTCGCGGCTGATCGGCTCCAGGTCCCACAGTTTGTAACCGCTGAGGGCGGCGAGGAGGGTCAGTGGAATCGCACTTATGGGTAAGACCGCCAGCCAGGTGAAGGGCTCGAACGGGATGCCGATCGAGCGCGGGACCATGACCAGGATCAGAAACGGCACCAACCCGACGAAGAGGCCCAGGGCGGCCCATTCGATCTGGCGCCTGATCCGGGCCTCCCGCAAGGCCGAACGCCAGCGCCAAACCTGGACGATGATGCCGTAGATCAAAGAGGAAACGAACATGGTCCGCAACAGTGACGCCAGTGCCGGCCACCAGGCCTCGGCGCCGATGAATAGCGCCGTCGCGCCGGAAGCCATCACCGCGAAAACCGTCAAGAGATCCCACACCCGCATCGACCGGTCACGCTCGGGAAAGATGGAGAAGAACCGGACGACCAGGAAAGGCAGTGCCGCCCCGGCGCTGCGTCGAATAACCTGAAGCATCAGCTCGGCCGACGCGATTCGGTTCGGCACCGCACCGAGAATCACGGCAGTGGCCGCGAGGAGAAGAAAGGTGGCCGCCTCACGACGGTTCGTGCTCCACAGGGCATACAACGCGCAGCCAAGCCCGAGAAAGCCCACGAGAGTCCGTGCCAGGTAGACCGAGTTGACGTCCGGGGGCGGGGAGCGGTACCGGAGCTCCGAAAATCCGCCGTCCGGATGGCTGATCGTGAGATCGTGCTCTTCACCTCCGGCCAGGACGAATGCCGGGTCCTCGAGACGCTCGATGGAAACGCCGTCCACGGTGACGATGAGGTCGCCCTTCGCCAAGCCCACGTCTTCGGCGCTCGACCCGGATGGGACGTCATCGACAACCAGCCCCTGCTCAACCCAGGCCACGGGAAAGTCGAGACGATAGAAGCTCCGCACGGTGCGAATCAGGGAGGTTCCCGCCACCACAACGACGAACGCCGCAACAACGGTCAGGATCAGGCGCCTTTTCAGCATCGACCCAGTATAAGGAAGTTGATTGAACGGCGAAACGCCGGGTCAGCCGCCCAGGGCCAATTGGTCGTTGGTGATCTCATGGTCGCGGTCAACATTGAGCACGCCCGCCAGCAGCATGTCGCGAACCGTCAGCGCGATCTGGCCCCTGCTGAACGGCAACAGCTCTGCAAGCACGCCCCAGCCGCACGGCTGAGAGGAAAGCTGATGCCAGATCTCTTCGACGAGATCCGCGTCGATGCCGCCTTTCCACGCCAACCGGTGCGTGGCAGGCTGGAGGAGAGAGGTCTCGGACACCGTAGCCGCAAAATGGGCTAACTCATCCTGAACTCTCGCGGCCTCGAGGAGGAGCGGGTGAACCTGGCGGTATGTATCGGTCTCCGGGGCAACTGCAAGATTTGAGAATCTGAAGGTTCCGTTCTTCGGTGGAGAGTTCAGGATTTCCAGGAATGCTTCCGGACCCTCGAGATTTCCGCACAAAATGCGCCCGATCATCCGGCTGCTTGTGTGGATAACCCCGAAGTCCCGGCCGTCCGCGTCCAATATCTCAAGTACTCCGGTAGCCCCTGAGTCAACTACCGTCTGTAGGATCGCGGGAAGGTCGAAATGATCGAGCCTGCCACGGAGGTTGCTGCCGCTGTGCGCACCGAGGTCCGCAATGGTGCCCTCGAGACGCCGGGCCAGACGTTGCAGGTAGTGAAGGGCCAGGTCGCGCGATGAGTAAAGATGGCGGAGAAGCACCGGCCGAGGCCACCGAAGCGTGGTGCCGCCTTCCGGGAAATGAGCGAGAGAGTTCAAGACCGTGCCGGTAATTACCTTGCTCTCGGACACGGTGGATCCCTCGCCAAGGTAGGCCACCGGCTGCAAACCCACCTCCGAACTCTCCTCGCGGCAGATTTCGACGACCCCATCCAGCACCAGGTAGAAGGCGGAGGGCGTTTCGCCGGGGCGGAACAAAACTCCGCCCACCGGATGCACATCGACTTTCCCCAGCTGCGCCAGCAACATCTGTTCCTCCAGAGCCATGCCGTGGAAGAAAGGGCTTTCCCTGATTGCCCGCAACAAATCTTCAAATTGCATATGAATCCATTATTACATCCCCGATCACAGTAAAACCCGCTTATCTCACCGGGTTTCGTAGCGAGGGCGGCGAAGCGCAAGTATCCGCTGGGTTTGTCGCGAATCGGGCGGCGCAGTCGTAGTAAATACCAGGTGAGATATGCGGGTTCAAGCCGATGAGGAACCAACGGAAGATACAATAGAGGGATGAGGCGGGATGAAAAGTCCATGGAAGCCTTTCGGCAGGTCCTTCGGGAAGATCTGAAGCACCCCATCTACCTCACTCCAGAAGAGGTGGGAGGGGGGTGGTGTGACCTCTTCCCGGCGCTCGCAACCTCTCTCCCCGCCCCCTTCCCGATTTTCGGCCGCGACGAAGAGAAGGTCGTGACCTGGGGTTACCCTCTTCTGCTTTCCGACGGGGTTCTCAAGCTGCGACGGGACCTTGAAGCTCTGGTCACCGCGGAGATGGAATGCCGAACTCGGCCACAGACCGGCAACGGGGATGACAAGCAGCGGATGATGGCGCAGCGCGAGCGCTACCACAAGTCCATCTCTGCAACCCTCGAGAACGTCTTTATGAACGATTACCATCGGGGTTTGGTCGATCTCTTCCTCCTCTTCCACTCGGGAGAGGTATGCCGCGCCCTGTCGAAGGTGCCGAAAACACGGCCCGCGCTACGCGGCGGCCGTGGACGGCCGGGGTACGAGAACCACCGGCAGGGCATCGCAACCATCATCGCGGATCTCCTCCGGCGCGCCGCACTCACGGCCGTCGACCGTCTCCGCAAGCTGGCAGAGGTCCAGGTGACTCCCACCATCACCCCCCTGTTGGGCATCATCTGTCAGGATCAGCTCCTGCTCGTGGAATCCCGGACTCCGACCCAACTCTCCCAGCTGACCGGATTCCTTCAGGCTCGATTTCGGCAGAAAGCCGATGCGGTGGAAACCGCCAACCGTGAGGTTCTCGAACGGCTCCGCGACGTCGTGGCCCGCCGACCCGAAGTAGGAAAACTCCTCCGCCTCGCAGTCGGTTCGAACCTCAAGCTCGACCGGCCGGAGACCCTGCTTGAACCTCGTCTTCTGGACGCGATTCACACGTCGGGGCTCGCCGATACCATTCTTCTCTCGAGGATCCAGATGGACCTCCTGCGAGATCTCGGTCTGCGCCTCAAGACCTTCGAGCTACTTGCTGCCCTCCGGCGACGGGTCCTGCCCATGCGGCGACAAGGCACGACTCTGACGCTAGCCGGGCCTTCCTCCGCAACCCCGATAGCCAAGACCACGCGCCCGTATGACTTCACCGCACCTGGAGTGGTCGACTCGTCGGTCCGCCGTTTCGGTCTGATCTACGATCTGTCGAACTTCACGACGGTCCTTGAAGAGGTTCGCAAGGCGGGCCGGATGGCCGAGGAACGAGCGCTTCAGTTCATGTACATTTTCCAGAATCGTCTCGAGGCGATCAGGCTTCGCCGTCGCCTCACTTTCGAGAAATTCCTCGGAGACGGCGCCTTCTACACCTCGCGGCGGGCTCTGCGAGTCATCGCTGCCGCGTGCGAGATCCAACAGGTCTACGAGCAACTGCGAGGCGCCGGGTTCCCCTTCAACCACGGTATCCGGATTGCGGTGAATTACGGTGTCTTTCGTCTACTGCCCATGCTTCATCCGGGTCCCGGGACCGAGCGGTTTGAGTTCTTCGGTCACGGCATCGTCGAGTTGGCGAGACTCACTACCGGCAAGAGCACCCGCGAGATCTCCGACATTGCCGAGTTTCTCGTTCACTCCGGCTATGACCCCGGCGAGGTCGACCTCTTCTTGTCACCGTTGGCTTCGGCACGGCGCGGCCACGAGGAAATTTCCACCCGACCCTATGCGGCCACACTCGACAGTCACGGCGAACTTGTCAACGAGGGCATTGTCGTCGCACTACCGTTCATCGAAGAACTCGAGGTGGAGCTCGACATCGCAAGGCTCTCGACAGCGACGGTTGACAATGTCCGCTGGGCGTTCCTCCCGGTGGACCCCGACCCGCCAGACTCCCTGTATGTGGGACTTCGTTACCTCGGCGTGGCGCGTCTCAAGGGCCTGCCACCTCAGGAATTGGCCGAGGCCGTTGTGTGGACTGAGCTCCCCCAAAATGCCGAGGAAATTGACTTCAAGCGCTCCATGATCGGCCTCCTCCGGCAATTGACTCAAACCGAAGACTTTCGACAAGAAGCTGCGCCCGAGGAGGACGGAACTATCGGTACCAACCTCCTGGTCATCACCTACCTGCTCGAGGACGGCGCCCGCAAGTGGATCTTTGGCGAGTACAGGGACACTGACGATGTGCTCCTGCACTCCATCCAGGTTCCAATCCAGACGCCCGAGCTCAAGCCTGGAGAGCCCATGGAAATGTGGCTCTTTCGCAACCGGTTCGAGCTCGCCCGGGTTTACGAAGGCCTGCGCCGGGAAAACCCGGGCATCGCCGTTCCCCTTCCCACCCTCCGCGGCCGAGCCGGCTACCTCGCCTGCTTCCTCGCGGCCCCACACCGCGCCGTGGAGTGACAGCAGCTTCTACCCATGGCCGGGACACATTCAAAGTTAAGAGTTTAGAGTTAAAAGTTTAGAATTAGGACTAGATCTCAACTCTCAATTCTCAACTTTTAACTCTCAACTCTCGAGGGCCTCCTCGAGGATTTTCTGGAAGCTTTTCAGCCGTCCGCCGGTGATCTCGCCTGACTCAACCGCCTCACGAATCGCGCATTCCGGTTCGTGCTGGTGAGTGCAGTTGGGGAACCGGCATTCCTCCGCTCTGCCCGTAATCTCAGGAAACGCCGCTTCGAGCTCCTCGGTCGAAATCTCCCAGACTCCGAACTCCTTGAGCCCCGGCGTGTCGACTACGAAGCCGCCGTACGGAAGCGGCATCAGCTCCGCCATCGAGGTTGTATGACGGCCCTTGCCGGTACTCTCCGACAATGAACCAACCTTGAGCCGGAATCCTGGGTAGACCGCGTTCAGGAGGGATGACTTTCCCGCGCCAGAAGGGCCGCAAAAGAGCGTCGTCCGGTCCACCAGGAGCCGCTTGACAACACCGAGTCCCCAGCCCGTGCGAGCCGAAACTCGGAGGACCCGGTAGCCCAACTCCTCATAGACGGGCAACCATCGATTCACCTTCTCGAGGCCCTGATCGATCTTGTTGATGGTGATCACCGCCTCGATTCCGGCGAGATGGCAGGCGACGAGGAACCTATCGAGCAGACCCGGCTTGGGTTCCGGTTCCAGGGCGGCGAAGACAAGCAACGCTTGATCGACGTTAGCAGCCAGGATCTGGGCACGGTTCTTTGTGGGTGCCTTGCGCAGGAGGGAGTTCCTTCGCGCGTGGACGGCAACGATGACGCCGTCTTCCCCCTGCATCTCGACCGCAACCCCGTCGCCCACCACCAGACGCGCTGCTGACGGAGTGCCGCCCTCCCAGTTGAGCCGCCGCCTCGCCGCCACCACGAGGGTGTCATCGCCTACCTGCACCCGAACAAGCGGGCCGTGCATAGCGATGACGGTACCGTCGACAATCTCCATAACGGCGCCGAGTATACCCAGGATGTGACCTTTGGCCGCGATTTCGAGGTCTTGGGCGAGTAATCAGTGATCAGTGATCAGTCCATCGCGAGGGCTTCCGTACTGATTACTGATCACTGATTACTGGTTACTGAAACCGCGGCGGTACCCGGAGCCATCAGTCTCCGATTGGCCGCAACCTTGGCGGTCGGGTTGACAGTTCATCGACCGCCTGGCAGAAGCGTGCGAAGGCGGGGTAATCCTCGGTCGCCACGGTTTGCGCTGGAAGGGTGATGTGCAGCACCGACCTGAGAGACCCGGCCTCTTTTTCGAGGTCCTCACCCACCGACCCCCACTCTGCCTCGAGGCGACGTGCGGTACGATGTGTCGGCTCCCAGCCCGGTGCGGGGACGAGATCAAGCTCGAGCCGGCGCTTGATCGGTACTCTCAGAACCAGCGGGTAGGTGCGCTTGGGCAATGACGCCAGCACGGGTACCAACGGATGCGCAAGCACCAGGCTCCGGCAAACCAGCTCCCCTTCCTCGGCGTCACAGGCATTTCGAACGAGCATCTTGAGGTGAATCACGGCACCATCCGGGGAGCGATCGATGTTCCCCTCGACGGCGCTGGCTCCCGCGAAGAGGCTCACCGCCAGCTGCCGGTACACCATCTCCTCCTGATCCACCGGGACACTCTCCACGCGTTCCAGCAGGCGGTCGGCCTGAATGCCTCGAAGGGGCATCTGGAATTCGATTCGAGCATCTCCCCCCGCAGAGATCTCAGCACGGACCATGACCGTCTCTTCGAGATCGGGATTGGGGAAGGTGGGTAACCCTTCAATCAACGTGACGGGAGCACGTGGGCGTGTCAGCGGCAGCACCAGACCGTCGCTGCCCTGAAAGATGGGGTTGATGTGGTTGACTCCACGCTTCTCCTCCCGGATATCCACCCAGAGTTCCTCGCCACCACTCTCGAGCCGCAGTAGAGCGGCCGGAAAAGCGTCCAGGGTCGGCACTCGTAGGCGGTGACCGCGCTCGGTCCACGGGCGAGTCAGCACCAAATCGACCTGCCAGCCCGCGTCCGCCAGGACGGCAGCAAGGATGCCGAGACGATTCCCTCGCCGGCGCCGGAAGCTTTCCCCAGCAGCTGCGCCCACGGCGAGTTCTCCACCGCCCGGTTCGACGGTGTCGATCAGCGCAGTCAGGAGGGTCCGCAACTCTCCCTCTGCCGTCTCACCATCGAGCAACGGTTGGCTCCATTCACGCAGCTCGGGTGACGATCGAAGCACCGGCAAAACCCTGTCGCGAACCGCGTCACCGACATCCTGCCAGGTGACACCGAACCCGTAATTCAACCACGGCATCAGATCCTGGGCGGGCGGCGCGAAAGGTTCGGTCGGCATCGGCGGCACGCGCTCCGCGCGCCAATTGAGCATACGGAGGCCCTGCCACTCCTGCTCGCTGCGTTCCAGCCCCTTGAAGTTCCCGTCCACCTGAAGATCGATCCCGGGCGGCACCAGCAGCACGTATTCGGAAAGGCCGAAGGCTCGATTGGGATCGGCGAATCGGTAGAGGTAGGGAGGCAAATGACCATCGCGGGTGGCGCCGGTGGCTGCAACCCGTGCCACGTACTCCTCTTCTACCAGATCTCCGGGTTCGACGTCGCTCAGGGTAATCGCCCCTTGGTTCGGTCTGAGCTCACTCGGCACGACCTGTCGACCGTCCGGTTTGAGGACCCTCACCTTGAGCAGAAAGGCGTCGGGCAGAGGTTGTAGCACCGATGCGCGACGCACCCCGACCGGTGTGTTGGCCCGGGTCAGCCCGTGGTAGTAGTACAAGCTCGAGCCGTCGGGGAAGATCCGTTCCACCGCCTGGTCGAGGAGGAGAACCGCATCGACATCAGTTCCAAGATCGCGGTGCTCCGCAGCAAACGCCCTCGCTTCAACCTGAAAAGGTGCATAGAACGGGACCCGTCCGAGTCGCCACGCGAGGGTCAGGAGCTGCAGATTCGATGGGTCGCGCTCGAGCGCGCCGGCAACCGCACTCTGCATCGCTTCGGGGTCACCGCCGGCCGACACCAGCGTCAGCTGATCGAAGATTGGAAGATCTCCCCACTCCGCCCGCGCGCGTTCCAGCTCCACGCGTGCCGCCTCGCGGTCACCGTTCTCGAGATGGAGCCGCACCAGCTGTACGTCGAAATCAGGATCATCAATCTCCCCCTGCAGAATCTCAGTGGCCGCAACCGCCTCACCCACAAGGCAGCTCGATCCCAGTTGACCGATCCACCGCGTTTCGACCGGCACTGCCGAAGCGAGCGCACGGAGCAACATCTCACGCTCGCGCCAGCGCTCGAGAGACGACAAAACCTCGAGGCGGAGTTCCGTGACGCTGAGTGAATCCGGCAGTGCCATTTCGAGCCGAGCCAGCCCCTCCTCAGCTTCGCTGGCCCACCCTCGCCGCACCGCCTCCCGAACCCAGATTCGCAGGATTCGCACATCGTCTCCGTTGCTCTTCATCAACTCATCGAGGAGGCGCTCGGCATCTTCAGCCCGGCCTTCGCGTACGGCTACCGCTCGTTCGAAGAGCCGCGATCCGGGAATTGAGGTCGCTTCCCGCAAGAGCTGTGCAGTGCGACGGGAGGATTCGGCGCCATGGCCGCCCCCGTCTTCCAGAAACCTGTACCGGGCGACGGCAAACGCGGTCCACGGATTCTCCGGATCATTGGCGCGTGAACGCTCGATCCAACCATACTCTGTGATGGGATCCCCTCGCCCCCTCGCCAACTGCGCCGCCAACAGCAGCTCTGCCGTCGATCCCCCCCCGTTTTCGAGGCGCTTCGACAGTTCCGCCTCAGCCGGAGGCAATGAGATCTCCACCTTCGCTCCCGTCCAGACATCTGAGGGCCGGTCGGTGACCTTTACCCCGGCCGTTGAACCACCTCGATCATCGAGCACGCTCACTCTCACGCCCATCCTGTTGGGAGAGGCCAGCTCCACCCGCAGCCGATGCGCACCGCGGGCGAGACGAATGCGGTACCAGTTGGTCTCTGGATCCTCGAGCCCACAATTCCGGCGCCGGTCCACCGCCAGTCCGTCCACCTCGAGGTTGTACCCTCCCTGGGCTTCCACCACCAGCCAACCGGTGAGAGCCTCGGCGGCCTCCAGGTTCCAAGCCAGCAGATAGACCCCGTCAACGGCCATGGCCGCGGGTGGAGAATGGCGCCCGTCGGGGTTTCGCACAGTGAGCCGGACGGCGGCGCTCTGATTCCGCCATCGAGTTCCAAGCGGAGGCAAGGCGTCGTCGGGGGGCACCACATCACGCTCCAGATCGAGGGAACTGAAGACTCCAAATGGCCCCGCCAGCTCGGCCGTCTTGAGAAAGCTTGCCGGCGCCTCGAATCTCAGCCTGGTTTCGACTAGAGCAAGGATGAAGCCGAGCTCCGGGTCGCGGCCATTCTCGGAGACTGAGAGGATCTCCTCCGGCGCCGGCAGATTCTCGATATTGGCCAGCCACCACATGGCGGCAGCAACCGCATCTGCGCTCGACGGGTTCTCGGTAACGGCGATTAGCGCTTGTTCTCGGGCCGCTCCAAGCTCGAAGAACATGTCATTGCGCCACACCTCCCACCACCCCGCCGAAACTGGCAGCGACACCGTGAGGATTCCCGCGAGGACTGCGGCGCGGAATGCGGCCGTTCTCACGGTGACTCCAACCGACGCTCGAGGTGGCGCTCCACCGCGACCAGGAACTCACGCATGTCAACAACTTCCCCGGCCCCCACCAGACCCGGCTCGAGGTGAAGGAAACCCTCGATCCGGTAGCCCTGGGCCTGAGCGAGCGTCTCGACGCGGAGCGAGCCGAAGGGCGTGTCCAGATCGACGGCTTCGGGAAGATTGCCTGGTGGCCGCCCGAGATTGACATCGAGCGTCCACTCGAGATCGGGACGAACCGCCACCATCAGCGGTCCGTGACGCGTTCCACCCGGCACCATTCTCGCCGCCCACTCGAGACCGCCGGGAAAGACCCGGATTCCCCCGCTGCTCTCTAGGGCGCTGCGAGCCACCGTGCCCTCGATCTCCATGATCGTCGGGTCCCGTCCGGGTCTCAGCTGCAGCTTGGGCTTGCCGGTGAGCTGCGCGCCCGGAAACAGTTCTTGAAGCCAACGGGAAACTCGCTGGTCTTCCCGGCTGCCGGCAAATCGAACTCTTCTGAGGTCGGCCGCCTCACCCGTGTCTTCAACTCGGATCGCCAGCTTGACCGTGCCCTCTTCACCGGGGCTGAGAGAAAACCTGGACCGGGCGAGACCACCGCCCACGGCCGGAGTGTTCTGCAGCCGGCTCTGGTCTCCGTCGACCACCAGGACTACGGCGTTCTGGTCAACCATCGGGGGTGGGTAGGGCGCATGCCCGTTGGCCGTGCCGTCGAGCCAGAGATTGTCCTCAGGCAGATAGGCGATGGCGTGGTTGAATATCTCGAGAACGGCCGTCTCGTTGCTCACCGGTCCGAGATCACTTGTGCGTACCATGACCATCCGGGCGGGTACGCCGATCGAGTCGTACAGCGCCACCAGCAGTGCGGCCTTGTCCTTACAATCACCGATACGGTGATGCAGAACCCAATCGGCCGAGAAGGGCCGGAAGCGATGCTCGCCGAACTCGAGGCCCACATAGCGAATCTCGTTGGTCACAAACCGGTAGATCCTATTGATCCTCTCGAGGCGGTCATCGAGCCCGCCGACCAGCTGCTGCGCGGTCTCCCGCACTTGCTCTGAGACCCGGATACGAGGAGCGACGTGGCGCGCATACCAGTCGGCGAGGCTTCCCCAGTCAGGGTGATTCGAGTAGACGAGGTATGGCGTCACTATCAATTGGGGCGCCGGGGGCACGTCGGGTATCACCGCGAGAAGATCCCGCCACTTCCAGCGCAGATGGTGCACGCCGTCGGAATCCTCCTCCAGGGTCGGTTCGCCTTCGAGGTGAACCAGCTCCCAGTCCGGCAACAACTCCTCCGGGCCGGCCAACTCCAACTCCATCAGGGCAACCGGAACGTCCCGGCCGAGTCGGATCAGCCCTCCGTTGTACGGGCCGGTCTCGTTGGATTCTTCGGTCTCGGTCAGGACATACGCGATCTCGATGATGTCTCCGTCTTCGAGCTCCGAAAAACGAAGAATCCGCAGACGAGTGTCGTAGTACAGGTTGAATTCCGGCTCCGAAAGCCGCGGTGTATCTCCCTGGCGCGCGGCAATCTCGGAGCCATCTCGGCGCAGGATGCGAGCCCTCAACACCCGCAGACGCTCGGATTCGGCAACGAATGGTAAATGATGAGTGAGTAGATCGTCCGCCCGATCGGCGGCATGGACGAGAAAGACAAGCTGGACCTTTTCCTCGGTGAGATGCGAGGGCAGAAAACGGGTCTCGCGATGATCCAGGAGCAAAACGGCATGCCCTTCCTGCACCGCCGCATCCGCCATCCGCCACATCTCCGCAGGAGTCCGCAGCCAGTCGAGGATCTCGCTGCGCTCGCCCAGCAGCTCGAGAAGACGCTGCGCGCGACGGTTCTGCGGCCGCAGCTCGAGCACCTCGCGCGCCAGGGTTGCGGCTCGCGCGTCATCGCCACTGGAATGCTCGATGCCCGCGAGCTCTATCATCAGCTCGACGTTGTCGGGAGATCGTCGCAACCCCTCGTGGAGACAATCGCGGGCGCCCTCGAGATCCTCATCGGCTGCAACCAGCCGCGCCAGACGGATGCGCACCGCGGGTCGGTTCGGATCCCGAGCGAGCTCGTCGGCGAAGAGATGGCGTAGAGCCTCTCCGTCGCCACAGCTTTCCGCAAGGCGCCGGCGAAGGTCGATGATCGCAACTGAACCGGGAGTCAGAACCTCGAGACGCGACACCGCCTCCGCCGCGAGATCCCAGCGGCGGGCTTGGATGGCACTCTCGGCAACGCCCAGGTTGACCCGAACACACCGTGGATAAGCGCGACCGAGCTCGGCCATCGCCGGCAGAGCCACCGCACCCCACAACCCCGCATCCAGATCGAGCTTTGCGCCGCGCACGACGGCGTCGCGCTCATTCGCTTCGCCGAGGAGCCCGTGCGCCTCTTCAAAGAGGCCGCGCTCCCCGTACCAACCGGCAAGCTCGAGGCGGGCCCACAGGAGATTCGGGTCGGCTGCCACCGCACCAAGAAGGAGATCACGAGACGCACCCGCCTCGGAGGTCACCATCCACTCGAGCAGACGTGCCTCGCCAGGGGTGTCGGCTCTCGCCGCTCCACAGGCCGCGCGCATTCCACCACCACCTTCGGGCTCCGGGCGATGGGCCACCAGGTACGCCGCTAGCGCCATTGAAGCACCTGGAGTTCCCTCCTCCACGGCTCTGCGGATCTCCCCGCCCAGGTCGCGGACCGCGGGTGGTCTGCGCTCCGCCGCCACCCGGTCGGCAGGCGGCTCCCGAACCTCGCGCACCCCATCGAGGGGTGATCCGTTGGGCCGCGTCAACCGCACCCGCAGCCACCAGCGGTCATTTTCGGAAGCCACTGCCACGACCAGCAGGTTCCGCCCCTGCCGCAACCACCCGCCTCCCGCCACCTGGTCTTCCGCTCGCCGCAACGGCTGCGGCGTCGTCATAACCTCGAATCCGTTGAGCCACACGCGGGCGACCTGCGCCGCCCCGATCCTTACCGCCGCCGGTTGCTCGCTATCGCTGACAACCGTGGTTGCGAGGTAGGCCATCTGTCGTCGCGGAGGCCACGCCAGACCAGACAACCGAACCCACCCGAGAGGATCGGCGCCGGCTACAGAACGCCATTCGACGTCTGCGGCCAGCGGCACGGCAAGCTTGTCGAAGTCCTGCAACTCTTCGAGAGGCACCGGCCCCTGGAACCACCACGACGAGAGACCGCCCATCGTTCGAAAGAGCTCGCGTGCCGCAGCGTCCCGGCCGCGGTCGAGGTTCAAGCGAGCCCGGATCAATCGGATCTCGTCCACCATCAGCGGATCGACGCGACGCACACCCGCCACCCGATCGAGGTCCCGTTCGGCGTCGTCCCAGTCGCTCAGGGTATCCCGCAAAGCAAAGGCCATGAAGAGATGGTGAAAATCGGCGGGCCGCACTCCGTCATCCACTGCCGCTTCGATGTGGCTGTCGACACGGTCCTCGATCGCTCCGGCGCCAACCGACGCCGCCGTCGAGACGAGGACTATCACCAACCAGGCGACCAACAGACGACGTGACATCGAGGGTTGTTTGCCGCTGTCGGGGGAAAGGTACGGTCGTTCCGTCAACACCGATCGAGTATGGCAGATTCCTCTCGAGGATTTAAACGTTGAACGTTTGAACGTTTGAACGTTATGCTTCGTCCATGACGAGAAAGGGAAACCGACCCACGGCCGTAACGTTCGATGCAGGAAACACTCTGTTGTATTGCGATCCGAGCCCTTCCGAGATTTATGCCACTCAGCTCAGCCGCCTCGGCCGACCCGTTCATGCCGAGGAGGTGGGTCCCGTCTTTCGGCAGGCGTGGGCCGAGATGCAGCGTCGTACCTCCCCCGGACTGGATCGCTACAATTCGGTGCCCGGGGGTGAGCGCGCCTGGTGGGGCGAGTTCGTCAAGGAGATCCTCGGTCAGCTCGACCACGACGCTCCCTGGGAGCCCCTCCTTGATGATCTGTACGCCGCTTTTTCCGACGACGGCGTATGGCGGGTCTTCCCCGAGACCGCCACCACCCTCAGCAAGCTCAGAACCCGAGGCCTGGCCCTCGCCATTATTTCGAACTGGGACCGCCGGCTACCCGACATTCTCCGCTCACTCGGCCTCATCGACCGGTTCGAGGCCGTCACCGTATCGGCGATCGAAGGAGTGGAGAAACCCTCGCAGGAAATCTTCCAGCGGACGTCGCGCCGCCTCGGGGTTGATCCCTCTTCGATTCTCCATGTCGGTGACTCACCACTCGAGGATTACTCGGGCGCCAGAAACGCCGGATTCACCGCCGTCCTGATCGACCGCCACAACCTCTTCGCCGACGAGCCCTACCAACGCATCTCCTCTCTCGACGAGGTTCTGTCCATCATTGACGGATGAGAGGCCCCGCCTGGAATCTGGTTGCCGATTTCCCCTTCGCTATCGCAATCGGTATCGGTATCGGTATCGGTATCGAAAGCCTCATCTGCGAGGTGTTCATCGATAGCAATAGCGATTCCGATAGCGATAGCGATCTCATGTCAGGCGCTGGCGCAGAAAGGATAAGATACGTACATGCTGCATGCCGTAATCATGGCCGGGGGTTCCGGGACGAGATTCTGGCCGGCTTCACGCCGCCACCTTCCCAAACAGCTCCTCACGCTCGCAACCGAAACCCCCCTCCTCCGCATGACCTTCGAGCGGCTGGGAGACTTGGTGCCAGTGGATCGGGTATGGGTAGTGACCACTGCTGAGACGGCAGAAGCCACCCGCAACGTCCTTCCGGAGCTGCCGCCGGAGAACACGTTGTCAGAGCCGCTGGGCCGCAACACCGCAGCCTGCGCCGGGCTTGCGGCGTGCGCCGCCCAAAAAGCAGACCCCGAGGCCGTCTGCATCGTGCTGCCGGCCGATCACATCATCGGCGAGGAAGCGCGGTTTCGCGCGGCGATGGCGGCGGGAGCCGCGTTTGTGAGCCGCGAGGGCGGTCTGCTCACCTTTGGAGTCCGGCCCACTCGGCCTGAGACCGGCTATGGCTACCTGGAACTCGGTCCCGAACACACCCACGAGGGAGAGTGGTCGGTTCACCGGCTTCGGCGATTCGTCGAGAAACCGGATGTCGACCGCGCCCGCACCTATCTTGAATCGGGCGGGCACCTGTGGAATGCCGGTATCTTTGCCTGGAGGGCAACCACCCTGCTGGAGGAGATCCGGCGCCAGATCCCCGACCTCGCAATCGGTCTCGATCGCATCGGGGAAGCCCTCGGAACCGATGAATCCGACGCCGTCCTTTCCCAGGTCTACCCATCCCTTCCATCAACCTCGTTGGATTTCGGGATCATGGAGGGCGCCGAACGACTCTGGACCGTACCGGTCGATTTTCCCTGGTCGGATGTTGGTTCGTGGTCCGCGCTGGCAGAGACTCTCACCCCCGATGCCACCGGCAACGCCGTCCGCGGACGCGTGCAGGCGATCGATGCCGGCGGCAACGTGCTGGTCAGCACCGGGCCAGTGGTTTCAGTGGTCGGCGTCGACAATGTGGTTGTGGTCGCCACCCCGGACGCGGTGCTGGTAGTGCCGAAGGACCAGGCGCAGCGGGTCAAGGAGGTCGTCGAGGGGCTTCGCGAGAAGGGGTGGGATGACGTTTTGTAGAATTCTCAATTTTGAATTCTCAATTCTGAATTTCCACTCACCCCCCCCCCCCCAAAAAACCGGAGACTTCGGCGGCTGGCGACCTTTCGGTGTCTCCTCCTCGACTTCATCTCCACGCACCCGGAAACGGGGGTGGGCGGGTGGCAATTGAGAATTGAGAATTGAGAATTGAGAACTGAAGCTTACTTCTTCTCTCTGAGTCCGTACTGCTCGAGCTTTCGGTAGAGAGTGGAACGGCCAATGCCGAGCTGGCGCGCGACATCCGAGAGGTTGCCCTGGTTGTTCTCCATCGTGTGGACGATAGCCTCCCGCTCGAGATCCTCCAGGCGCTTGGTTCCGGCTTCCCCCTGGGGGGCAGCGGACAGTTCCGGCACCCCGTCGCCTTCGGCGATACCAGACGGCAGATCGGCAAGCGTGAGCTCCAAACCCGCTGAAACCAGCAGGGTACGGTGAATCACGTTTTCCAGTTCACGCACGTTGCCCGGCCAGCCGTGGGTCGACAACGCCTCCATCGCCTGGGGCTCGACCTTCGTTACGCGCTTGCCGGCATCGCGGGCATGCTTATCGAGAAAGTGCTCCACCAGCAGCGGTATGTCCTCGCGCCGATCGCGCAGCGGCGGCAGGGCAATTGGGAAAACCACCAGGCGATAGAAGAGATCTCGACGGAAGGAACCATCCTCGACCATCAATTCGAGGTCACGGTTGGAGGCCGAAATGACGCGCACATCGAGTTCGATGGTGTCGATTCCCCCGACCCTTTGCAGGACACGTTCCTGGAGTACGCGCAGCAGACGAGCCTGGGCGGATGGCGACATCTCGCCGATTTCGTCGAGGAAGATGGTGCCGCCCGCGGCTTGCTCGAACTTCCCCGGATGAGTGGCGATCGCACCCGTGAAGGCGCCCTTCTCGTGGCCAAAAAGCTCGCTCTCCTGCAGACCCTCTGGGATAGCTGCGCAGTTGACATCAATGAATGGGCCATCGGAACGCATTGACGCATAGTGGACGGCCTTGGCCACCAATTCCTTGCCGGTGCCACTCTCGCCGGCAATGAAGACCGTAATTTCGGACTCGAGGACCTTTTCGATCTGGTCGTACACCTTCCGCATCGCTGCGGACGAACCAACGATGTTGCGGAGATGATATCGGTCCGAAAGCTCCCCCTTGAGACGCTCAACCTCCTTTTCGAGATCCCCGTGGGATAGCGCTCGGCTCAGCGTCGTGAGCAGCCGTTCCTGATCGACCGGTTTCACCAGGTAGTCGTACGCCCCGAGCTTGGTCACCTCCACCGCTCTTTGAACGTCGTTGTCGGCGGTAATCATGAGGACCGGGAGCTTCGGGTGGCGGCGCACTATCTCCTTGAGGACCTCGACCCCGTCGACCTCGGGCATCATGAGATCGAGGAGGACCGCATCGGGCGGTCGCCCGGAATGGGCAAGGACCTCGGCGCCGGAGGAGAATACATCGACGGTGTAGCCCGCTTCGGTGACGATGAACGACAGCAACTCCCTGATCGCAGAGTCGTCGTCCACTACCCAGATCAACTCGTTGTCAGCCATGGTGCCAGTGTACTTGAGAAGAGGCACCGGGTGGAAAGAACCACCCATTCGCCCACCCACCCGAGTGATCAGTAAATCAGTAATCAGCCATCGGACAAACGGGCCGATACTGATCACTTGATGACTGATCACTTGTTCTCAGTCGAGGATGCCGGTAAACCAGACTGAGAGCGCCTCCATAGCAAGATCGCCTCGCAGCGCCGTCTCCACCGAACCGAGCTCGGCCAGCGCCCTCTCGAGCTCCGAGGTGCGATAGCGGCCCGCACCACGGAAGAGCCCCCCGAGCGTGAACAGCGACGGCGGTTTCGAACCGGACCGTATCAGCGGTGACGGCGCATCCACCTCGATCAGCTCGAGGAGTTTTGGGCCGATTTCCTTCTTGAACCGGCTGGGATACCAGTATCGGTCGCTAGTCCGCTCGGGCGCCATGTCATCGATGAGTCCGTTTCCGGCCGTCAGAATCCGGAGGTACAAGAGGCGCTGAAAGACCAAAGAGGCCTGGCTGAGAAGAACGATGGGTACCCCCTTCGGGGTCATGATCCTCCCATGGCGATCGCGAATGGGAAGGCCACCGGCAGCGGCCGCAACAATGTCGAGCACCGGCTCCGCCTTGCGCTCGAGCAGCGCATCCAAGACCACATCCAACGACCGTTCCTTCGGAAAGCACAGGGCACGTACGAGGTCCTCGTCGACCCTCCCGGCAGCACTCGCGGCGGCCAGCTTACGGCCCTCCTGGGCGAGCAGGCGAGGTGCGAATCCGAGCCGATCGAAGAGCAGGCGCTCCGCCTCCGGAGTGAATCGAACTTCGCCCACCTCCTGTGCCAACACCTCGCGCAAAACCTCGCACTGCTCACCGGAAAGACTCACATCCTCCCACGGCTTCGGTTGCGGCGGGAGAGAGATCCAGCGCAAGGTCCCAACTTCCTCCACCGCCTTGGCAAGGGGCCCTTTCGGCTTCTCACGGCACACAGCGGCCATGACCAGGGCGGTGCCCTCCGACAAACCCTCGTTGAGCACCCGAACCACCGGTTCGGCATCCACCTCCGCCTCCGATGCCTTGTCACGGCCACCGCGACCTCGCCTCGCCGGAATATCGAGCCAGCTCCGGATATCCGGCGCGAAGAGGACCCGCTGCGGAGCAAAGAGCGAGGGCGAGCAGAGCTCGACGGCCAGCTCTTCAGGAGTCATCTCCTCCCGCAGAAACTCCGGTTCGACCCCTCCAAGCTCGGAGGACGCTGAGGCTAGCGCCTCACGCACCCTGTTTTCGAGGAGGTAGTCGTCAGGCGATGCAAGGAGGTACACGTGGGCCATGTTCAGGCCGGGAGGATTCTCGTCTCCGAGCGTCTAACCCACATTTCTCACCACGTCGCGTCGCGAGGCCCGCGAGATATCGTGAGATTAGATCTCTCCACGATCCTGCAGTTCCTGGCATTCGATGCAGTGGCGGGTCCAAGGCACGGCATCGAGGCGTCCGATTTGAACCTTCTTGGCGCAGGCGACGCAGATGCCGTACTCGCCCTTCTCCATGCGGTCGAGGGCGTCGTCGACCCGGCGTACAATGTCGCGCTCAGCGATGGTCAGTTGGTAGCTCAGGTCTCGAGTGACGGTCGACAAGGCTCGGTCACCCAGATCCGGCGCCTCTTTGCCGGTACCTTCTTTCTCACTTTTGCGGGCCGCCTGCACGAGGTGCAGAAGCTCTTCCCGCTTCGCCAACAACTGTTTACGATAACGTTCGCGCTGTCTCTTGTTCATTGGTCTATCCTCCGCAAACCCGTTCCTCTCACCGAGTCATTGGCCGCCATTGATCCCGGCGACCGGATCCTTATTGTACCTGAAATCAGTGAACGAGATTCTGCTCACTTCCGGTGGTACGCACCCCCCGAAAGAAGGTCGGTGGCACGATAGAGTTGCTCCCACAGCACCAGACGAGCCAGCAGATGGGGAAGAGTCATCGGGCTCAAAGAGAGGCGCTCGTTCGCCCCGCCGACAAGACCCGGATCCAGACCCAGGTCACTGCCGATAACGAAGAGAATTCCTTCGACACTCCGATCTTCAAGGCCTCCAAGCCAGCCGGCGAAAGCGGCACTGTCCCGACGCTCACCTCGTTCATCGAGAGCTACCAACCGCCAACCGGGTTGATGGCGGCGAAGCATCGCCTCGGCCTCCAGACGCAGCGTGCGGCGGGAGTCCTTCCCCCGCCCACCGGCTATGGGACGCAAGACACGATCCTCGGCCTTCCAACGCCGGTCAATGCGTTGCCGATATGTCTCGATCTGATCCTCGTATGGACTCGCCGACCGACGGCCGAACCACGCGACGCTAACCCGCATATTTTACTGCGTTTCGCTTCCCGCGAGTTCGTTCTCGCCGATGCCCAGGGCGTCAGCCTCGAGCTTCGGGGCGTCCCCCCACAGTCCGTCGAGCCCGTAATATGTGCGCCGCTCCTCGGTGAAAACGTGGACCACAAAGTCACCGTAGTCTAGGAGAACCCAGTCCGCGTGCGACTCTCCCTCGACGTGGAGCGGTCTTCGGCCTGCATCCTTCAGCTGCCGCTGCACCTCGTCCGCTATCGCTGCGACCTGGCGATCGCTGGCGCCCGAGCATATGAGCAAGCTGTCTGTGTAGGACGTGAGATCGCCGACCTCGAGACCCACAATCTGAAAGGCTTTCTTGTCAGCAGCAGCACGCGCGGCAGTTTGCAGGGAATCAAGGTCTTCTGCGTCCCGCATCATTCCTCCGTCCCGGCGGTCGGTAGGTAGAGACCATACTTTTCGATATAGGAGTGGACCTCGTGCGGCACCAGCTCGCGAATCGGAAGCCCACGACTTTGGCGGTTGCGGATCGACGTTCCGGAGATCGGGAAGGGCTCGTGGTTCAGCAGGTACACGGTCAACTCCTCCGGATCGGGAACTTGCTCGAAGGGTTCGGCCAACCGCATCCGCGGCCGCAAGCGCGCGGGCACCCGAGCCTCCAGCTCCCGACCCCACATATGGGCGCGGTGCAATACCACCAGATGGACAGAGTCAACCAACTCCTCCCAGTGCTCCCAGGTCGCAATCTGGGAGAACGAATCGGAGCCGAGGATGAAATAGAGCGTGCTGTCGGGGAATTGCCGCTGGAAACGCCGCACCGTCTCCACCGAGTAGGTGGGTTGGGGTGCGAAGACCTCGTCGTCCGAGGTGAAGAAGTTCTCATACGGCAGCGTCGCCATCGCCACCATCGCGAGACGATGCGTGACGGCGGTCAGCGGCGCAGCATCCTTGTGTGGCGGTGAGCCTGCCGGAACGAAGTAAACGGCTTCGAAGTGAAAGGTCTCCTGGGCGCGCACCGTCGGCACGAGATGACCCAAGTGAAAAGGATCGAAGCTTCCCCCATAAATTGCGATTCTCCGTGTCATGGCTCTGTCTTGGCCTCCTCTACCAAACCGAACAGCAATTCCAATAAGCGATCGATTCCCTCTCCAGTCACCGCCGAGACGGGCCGTGACGAAACTCCGTGGGCATCGCCGACAGCTTCGAGCTTCGCGAGGATCGCTTCTCGATCTGCCACTGCATCGAGCTTTGTACCGACCAACACCCACGGCCGCATCTCAAGAGGCGCCGCGTGGGCTTCGAGCTCGGATCGAATGGTATCAACTCGGTCTTTCAGCGGAGTCTCCTGTGAAAGATCAACGAGATGGGCAAGCACCGGGCAGCGTTCCACGTGGCGCAGAAACTGTGTCCCCAAACCAGCACCCTCGTGCGCGCCTTCGATCAGCCCCGGAATGTCGGCCATAACCAGGGTACGGAGCTCGTCGCTGGGCGCCGTCACGACCCCCAGGTGTGGTTCAACAGTTGTGAAGGGATAGTCCGCCACCTTTGGCCGGGCCGCAGAAAGCCGTGACAGCAGGGTGGACTTGCCCGCATTCGGCAAACCTACCAATCCCACATCGGCGAGCAGCTTGAGCTCCAGGTCTAGGTCGAGCTTCTCACCCGGCCCGCCGTCCTCGGCCTTTCGTGGGGCACGGTTGGCGGGTGAGGAAAAGCGGGCGTTGCCCCGGCCGCCGCGACCGCCCCGCGCCACCACCAGAGCGTTGCCATGTACCACCAGGTCGCCAAGGACATCGCTCCCGGCGGCGGTGCGGACCACCGTGCCAGGAGGTACTCGCAGCTCGACGTCGGCCCCGCCGGCGCCGGTCTTGTTCGAGCCCCTCCCGTTCTGACCCCGTTCGGCCCGTACCAGGCGCCGATTGTGGAGGTGGAGGAGGGTGTTGAGGCCTTCATCGACAATGAAGATCACGCTTCCACCGCGCCCGCCGTCACCGCCGTCCGGCCCGCCCCGTGGTACGAATTTTTCGCGTCTGAATGAGACACAGCCATTGCCGCCGTCACCCGCGCGCACTGTAATTCGTACCGAGTCAACAAGCATGATTCACACACGGAAACACCGACGCAGCCGCGCTCGGTGTCTCGTTTCGAGATGTCATGGGAAAGTATCAGTTGACGACGATGCTGATGAACCGACCGAGACGACCGCGATTTTGGAACTTCACCTGTCCCGCCGAGGTCGCGAAGAGGGTGTCGTCTCCGCCCCGTTTGACGTTGTTTCCGGGCTTGAAATGCGTACCGCGCTGGCGGACCAGGATGGTCCCCGCCGTTACCGGCTGTCCGTCGCCGACTTTGGTTCCGAGACGCTTGGCGTGCGAGTCGCGACCGTTCCGGCTCGAGCCCTGTCCCTTTTTGTGCGCCATGACTCCTCCTAGGCCTCGATGGCTTCGACCCGGACCCTGTAGTAGTCCTGTCGATGGCCGTTCTTCCGCTTGTATCCCTTGCGGCGCTTCTTCTTGAAAACGATGATCTTGTCACCACGTACCGACGCCACGACCCGGCTCCGCACCAACGCGCCGTCAACCACCGGCTTTCCGACGCGGACAGCATCATTCTGGCTCACCAGCATCACCCGCTCGAAGACCAGGTCGTCGCCCGTCTTCAGATCGGGCTGGGTGCGCTCCACCAGCAGCTCGTCGCCCGTGCTCACCCGGTACTGCTTGCCACCATGTTCAATTACTGCGTAATCGCTCATTCCACACCTCTTCCCAAAAAGGGGGGCTATTTGTAGCAGACAGGGCGGTTGCTGTCAATATGCGAGGTGCAGGGGGCAGGGTGCCGTCCGCCTGCGATTGGAAACCATGGGGCGTGTCAAGTCCTGTTGCGAAATTATCATCATGGGTTGAAGGGCCTCGTGGCGGTCCTGCTTCAGCATCCGATGTGTCCGTCGCTATCGCAATCGCTATCGGTATCGAAACCTCAGATCGGTGGAGTCCATTTCGATAGCGATAGCGATCCCGATAGCGATAGCGATTCCCGTCCCTGAACCCTGCACCCTGTACTCAGAACCCGGGTGCCCGGTCTCCCTGTGAGCCCGGCCCCTCCCCGCGGGCGCCGGGCCGGCGTTCCGACCGCATCTGTTTCAGTCGCCGCTTGATTTCCTCGATTCTCTTCCACTGCTCGTAGGTCAAGATCTGCCGCACCTCGAGCAACATCTCGAAGCGTTCGTTCTCGAGCTTCTGGCGTGCGGTCTGGAAATGGGCGTAGGCAGCGCGAACCGGTGCCGGGTCGAAGACCTCTTGGTCAACAGAGCTTGCGAGATCAAGCCCGGCCTTGTCGACATCGGCCTTGAGATCGATCATTCGCCGCGCATGCGTATAGACCACCTCTCGGATCTGTCCCTGCTGCTCCTCTGTGAGGCCGATCCGGCTCACCAGCCGCTGGTCTTCCCACCACTTGCCGGGCGGGAGGTCAAACTCGTTCGCCGCCAGCGGGCCCGCCACCGCGAGAAAAAGGAAGATGATCAACACGTTCTTCATATTCTTCATGACTGCCTCCACTTCCGCCCCCTCATGACGCTCCATTTTCAAAAATTGCATCGTCCAACCCCGGATCGATGAGCTCGAATCCCGGGATGGAGTCGTCGGCCAACATCGCATCGACCTCGGCCAGGATCTGCTCCACCGGCAGCTCCAAACCGGCCATGGGGTCGCTTGACGGCGGCGGCATCCACAGCGCCTTGAGGCCGATCGCCGCCACCAGGACGGCGGCTACGGCGAGCAACGGTCGGGTCCACCACCGCCGCCGCTCGAGCCCGGCCGTCAGGACCGATGGCAGCCGCAACAGAACCTCCTGTCGCTGCCGTTCCCAGTCCGGCGCCTCTGCTTCGAAGCGCAGCCGTTGCGCATCGATAAGTTCCCGCATGGATGCCACCCGCTGCCGGCAGCTCAGACACGCGGCGAGGTGCTCCTCGGCCACTGGCTTGAGCTCGAGGCCGGCGACGGCCGACGAAATCTCGGGTTCTTCGAGATGCATGCTCATCGGTATGCTCCCAACTCCTCGCGCAGCCGGTGCACCGCCCGGTGCAGCTGCGTCTTGACAGTTCCAACGTGGACCTCGAGCGCCTCCGCGATCTCCTCGAGATCCATTTCGGCGTAGAAGCGGAGCCGGAAGATCTCACGCTGGCGCGGCGGCAGGGCCTTCTCGCCGGCTTCGAGGGAGGCCACCGCCTGGCGCTGCATCGATCTCGCCTCCGGCCCCGCCTGGCCGTCCGGCACCTGGGCGAGAACGCCTACGCCGTCACCGTCTTCAGGCTCGTCCACGACTGGTGCAGCGCGGCGCCGCCTCCGCAGCTCGTCGAGGCACGTGTTGATGGCGATTCGGGTCAGCCAGGTCGAGAAGGCCGCCCGGCGGTCGAAGTCGCCGATCCTGGTGAAGGCCTTGACCAGGCTGTCCTGGGCCGCCGCATCGGCCTCGTCGACGCCAACGTACTGGCGGCACACCATCCACACCCGGCGCTGGTGACGGTTGGTCAACTCGCCGAAGGCTTCGCGGTCACCGTTCGCCGCCCGCATGACGAGGGCGTCATCCCCCTGGGAAAGATCGGATCGAGACGGGTCCATGGCTCCTGCTCGCAACACAACCATACGACGTCCGTCCGCGTTTTCAGTTGACATGGAGATTACTCTGAACCCTTGCTAACGGAGTTCCGTCCCCCGTTTGATCGCTATCGGTATCGCTATCGGTATCGCTATCGAAACGCCGAATCGGCATCGTTGCATCGATAGCGATTGCGATCCCGATAGCGATAGCGATTCCCGCCCCCATCCACCGTGATCGGAGCAGGGCCAAGATTCCTAATTCGGCTATGGTCTACTCCTCCGGCGCGACTATCCTGAGCGCTCCCGGAACGACCTCAAACCGCGCCACCGGCGGTTCGAGAACAATCGAGTTGCCGTCGAGGTGTGCCGGCAACGGCTCTGAGAAGTGGAGCTCGAGCCACGGCGCCTGCAGCTCGTGGGTCCCCTTCATTGTGGCCAACCGCCCTCGCATGGCGGCAGCCAACCGTGCCAAACGGCCGAGCGGACCAACCTCCTCTACCAAGCATGCATCGAGCAGCCCGTCGTCCAGTACCGCTGCCGGTGTCAGGACAAAGCCGCCGCCGGTGGTCGGCCCGCCATGGACGGCAAGAATCACCATGGTCCCCTCATATGTCTGGTCTTCGGTGACCATCCGAACCTTCTGCGCGCCATAGCCAACGAGGGCTGAGAGCGCTGCAATCAGGTAAACGGCGATGCCGCGCACCCACTTGATCCTCGCCGCGCGGTCGTTGATGTTGGCGGTGAGCCCGACCCCGATGGCGTTGAGCGCAAAGCGGTCGCCGATCCGGATCAGGTCAACCGGACGGCAACGGCCGCCGGTCGCAACCCGCGCCGCGTCCTCGAGATCGTGAGGCACTCCGAGGGACCGCGCGGCATCGTTGCCGGTGCCGAGGGGAAGGATCGCTAGCTCGCCGTCTCCAGCGCGGTGGAGTCCCTCCGCCGCCTCGCAGACCGTGCCGTCACCGCCCGCAACCACGATGCGTCCAACGCCCTCGGCAATCGCCGCGGCTGCGAGGTCGGTGGCGTGGCCCGGCGCCTCGGTGAAGACGACCGGTGCGGAGAGGCCCCACTCGGCGAGGCGCTCGGCTGTTGCGGACCACTCGCGGCCGAGCCGGCCCCCCGCTGCCGCCGGGTTGACGATGATCCGCATGGAAACAGCTTAACCTGCATTTTTCACCGATCGCCAGCTACGGCCGCCGACGTTCGTCGGCAATCGCCTGTACAATCGTCGCGCTGGCTTCTGGTTGGTTCGGAGGCCATAACACTCCAAGCCGAGGTGAAGACGTGTTCGAGTTCGCAATCGTGGTCCTCTTCGCGCTCGCCATCTCCGATCTGGTCGTTGGCGTTAGTAACGACGCGGTCAACTTCCTGAACTCGTCGATCGGTTCAAGGGTCGCGCCACGCACCGTGATCATGGTCATAGCCAGCCTCGGCATGCTCGCCGGCGTGACCTTTGCGTCAGGCATGATGGAGGTGGCCCGCAAGGGGATCTTCCACCCACAGTTCTTCACCATGCCCGAGCTGATAACGATATTCCTCGCCGTCATGCTCACCGATATCATCCTGCTCGACCTTTACAACACCTTCGGTCTCCCGACCTCGACCACGGTCTCGATTGTTTTCGAACTCCTCGGTGCGGCGGTCGCGGTCTCCCTGTTGAAGATCAGCCAGGCGGGAGCCCCCTTCCGCGAAGTCGTCAACTACATCAACACGAGCAAGGCACTGGCCATCATTTTTGGAATCCTGTTGTCGATCGGGGTGGCTTTCATCGTCGGAGCGCTGGTGCAAATCGCCACGAGACTCCTCTTCACCTTCGACTATGAAAAAAGGTTGAAACGATACGGGGCACTGTGGAGCGGCGCGGCCCTTGCGTCAATCGTCTACTTCATCCTCATCAAAGGCGCTAAAGGATCCTCCTTCATTACTCCCGATACCCTGGCCTGGATCAAAGGCCACAGCGGTCT
>JAOZUP010000155.1 GCA_029938595.1 Thermoanaerobaculales bacterium
CGGGCGAGCGCTGAAAAAAACTCCGGTGGCGGTTCGGAGGTGTTGAGCATTACCAGAATGTCATTTTCGACAAGCCGAGGGTTATCGAGAAGAGCCGACAACACCTGGACGTCACCGGTGGTAATGAGGGGGCCGAAAATCTCTCGGTGCGCACGTCGCGCGAGCGCGATCTTCTCACCCAGCGCCATGGTGATGAACTGCGTCAAAATCCGCCGCTCTGCTTGACGGCGTACCACCGGTGGCGTCTTTGGCGCCTGAGCCAGGGAGACGAGAGAGGTCCAGGGCAACGTTCCAAGGAAATCCATCGCCCGACTGAAGTTGAATCCAGGGAACCCTGCCAAGCGCTCCCGAACGGCGTGCCCGTCGAGGAGCCGGCGGTCGGACGCAATCTCCTCCGCAACCTGCGCGGTGCAATAAGGTGATCGCAGCACCTTGAGCACCTCTCGCCCGTCCAGCTGACGGCCTCGAACCAAGTCCAGAAGGCCTTGTGAGTCGAGCTCCCCGATTACCGGATTCATGGTTCTATCGTACCCCTTCGACCCGGGCGGCGCGGACGGATCACACCCTCTTCGACAGAGGTTTGACAATTGCCGGGGAGGCAGGTGAAGGGACAAGCCACCAACCCTGGGACGACAATCGCTATCGCTATCGGAATCGCAATCGCTATCGAAGTGGGCGCCACTGGTTCTAACGTTTCGATACCGATAGCGATAGCGATAGCGACGGACACATCGGACGCGATGTCAGAACCGCCACAAGGGGCCTTCAATCCATGATTACAACTTGCATCAGAACCAAACACACAAATCAAAACCCGTGGACACTAGTGACTTTCGGGGGGACCGAGGATTTCGCGCACCCTTTGGCGGAGCTTCACTAACTCGAGGGAGGCGATGGTGGCTTCGTCCTGGGGCAGGCGTCGCAGGGAGTGTTTTCGAAAAGCGACGCGGGTCAGGAGACGAGCGATCACCGTGCGTTCGGTGCGCGAGGGCCACCAGTTGCCTCGAACCCTCCGACTGTAGTAGGGAATAACGTCTACGACCCACGCGGGTGCCAGCATCAGATCGACCTCCTCCGCGAGCTCTCGTTTCAGAATTCGATGTTCCGCGGAAAGAAACGCGGTGAGGATGATCACGTAGACGACGTAAAGCGAGGGCAGAACTGCCAGCCAACCCCGGAGCTTACCGTCCGGAGAAAACGGACCCACGTACAGCAGGGCCGTGTTCCAGGCGGAGTGAAGGGCAACGGCGAGCACCAGACCAGCGAGTGACCAACCCACACGGACTGCTCTCCTCGGGCTCAACACGGCATACCCGAGAAGACCTCCGAAGACCGCGCCGCTGAGAGCGTGAACACCGGCTGTCAGCAACGTTCGCCCACCCACCAGGATCAAGATGTCGCCAGTCCCGCTGGACTCGGCGATGGCGCCGAGAGCGAAGAAAAAATTCTCGGTCACCGCGAATCCGAGGCCCACAGCGGTTCCATACACCACGCCGTCGGTCGGGTTGTCGAACTTGTCAGTCAGAAGAACGACGAGCAGCACGCCAATGGCCTTGATGGTCTCCTCGACAAACGGACCAAAGAACGAAATGCCGAACATTCCGAGACTCTCGGCGGGGACGGTCCCCTCGACGATCCTACCGAGAGCGGCGACGGAAATACCGGACACCATCGGAGAGACCAAAGCGCCCCACAGGAAAACCGCCGCCACGAGGTGGAGAGGCTCTCGATCATAACGGTCGAGCCACCACACGAAACCGACAACTATCAGCAGCAACCCTGTGGAGACCGCCACCGCCGCGAGGGCGATGAGGACGGTGGTGAGGCTCACGGAAGAACCAGCGGCAGGTGATCGACGGGATGGGCGTCGAAATACTCGCGTGCCCCGCCGACGTCCCGCCGGATTTGAGCCATCAGTTCGAGGGTGGATTCGAATCTCCGCTCCTCCCGCACTCTCTGCAGGAAATACAGCCTCACCCTCTCCTGGTAGACGTTCGCGGTGAAATCTAGGAGGTGACTCTCAACCGTCGTGAGTGAATTCTGGTACACCGTCGGTCGCACCCCGATGTTGGTCACCGCGGGAAAGGAACGAGCGAACGAGGGGATGTGGACCGCAGTCAGGTAGACGCCGAGGGTGGGATGGAGCTCATTCTCAACCTCGATGTTGAGGGTCGGAAAACCGAGAGTCCGTCCCAGACGCTTTCCTTCCAGCACCGTCCCGTCTATGAACATGGATCGCCCAAGCAACGTAGCCGCTTCCTCGACGCGCCCCTCCCCCACCGCCTGCCGGACCCTGGTCGATGAAACCACGCCGCCGTCCGCTTCGACGATCGGCGCCGCCGCCGCCCGAAAACCGAGCTCAGCGCCCATCGACCTCAACAGTCCGACGTCGCCGGACCGATCCGCACCGAACCGGAAATTGTCGCCGATGTACACCTCGCGGACCGCGAGCCGATCGACCAGCACATCGCGAACAAAGTCGGCGGCGCCCATTCTCGCCAGTCGATGGGTAAACGGCACAACCAGCGCGGGCTCGATCCCCGTTCGCGCGATTAGATCCAGGCGCTGCTCGAGAGTCGTGAGCAGACGCGGCGCAACTCCGGGTCGAAGGAGCTTGACGGGATGGGGATCGAAGGTCATCGCCACCGCCGCCACACCCATCGATCGTGCGCGCTCCACAACGTGCGTCAGAACCGCCTGGTGTCCAATGTGAACACCGTCAAAGCTGCCGATGCTGATCACCGCATTCGGCGGCGAATCATCGTTGCCCAGCGGATCCCTTAGAATCTGCACCCGGAATCCTCAGCCAACCACCGGCAGCCGTGGCCGATCCCGGAGTCCGGGGCGAATAACGCGCACGATCTTCCCCACCAGGTCGTAGGGATGCGCCTCAGTGACCTCGACATCGACCAGCGAGCCGGCCGGTGCGGAGCCGTCGTTGATCAGGAGGCGGCCGTCGATCTCCGGTGCTTGTCGGGCGAGGCGCGCATCGAGCAGCAGCTCCATTTCTTCCAGGCGCCCGGTCACCAAGGCGGGCAAAACCCTACCGATAAGTCTCCGGTTATGCTCCATCGAAATTTCCTGCTGAACCTCCAGAATGGCGTCCCGCCGGGCTATCTTGACCTCATCCGAAACCGGATCACCGAGGTCCGAACCTGGGTTCTCCTCCTGCCAGGAGTAGGTAAAGACACCGAGGTGATCAAATCGGAGAGCCTGTACGAACTCCAACAGCTCTTCGAACTCCTCCTCTCCTTCTCCCGGGAATCCGACGATAAAGGTCGTGCGCAGGGCCAAATCCTCAACATTGGCACGAGCGCGCTGGATCAGGGTGCGATAGGAATGCCCATCCCCTCCTCTCTTCATCGCCTTGAGCACTGGCCTGCTGGCGTGCTGCAGCGGAATATCCAGGTACGAGAGAAACCGATCCTCTTCGGCCATGAGCTCGAAGAGGCCCTCATCGAGGGTGGCCGGGTAGGCATAGAGGAAGCGAATCCAAGGTACCGAGGTTGCTGCGAGCAGAGTCTCAATCAATGAACGAAGTCCATGGCGAAGCCCGATGTCTTCGCCATAACGGGTGGTGTCCTGGGCAATCAGGACGATTTCTTGCACTCCCGCCGATTCCAAAGCCTGCGCCTCGCTCAGGAGATCGTCGATGGATCGCGAGCGGAACGAACCGCGCATGGCCGGAATGTGGCAGAACGAGCACGGGTTGTTGCACCCTTCGGCCACCTTCAGATAGGCATAGCCGCCCGTCGACAACACGCGCGGATTGTGGTGATCATAGACCTTGAGGGCGCCCCGCTGATCGGGAATGTGGGCGGCGATCTCCCCGCGCACCGCTGCCGTGATGCTCTCTAACTCATCGAGGCCAACGAAGGCGTCAATCTCGGGAATCTCGCGTAAGAGGTCGTCGGCGTATGCCTGGGCCATGCAACCCGCAACAACCAACCGTCGGACCCGGCCGTTCTGTTTGGCATGCACAACCTCAAGAATTGAGTCGATGGACTCCTTTTTTGCGTCGGTGATGAACCCGCACGTGTTCACGATCACGACGTCGGCCAGGGTTGCATCGGCGGTCAACTCGACCCCGGACCTCAGCAACCTCCCGAGCATGATTTCCCCGTCCACCAGGTTCTTCGCGCATCCGAGACTGATCATGCCGACCTTCACCGGCGCGTCTCGGTCTCCGTGATTATTTGACTGACCTTCGCCCATCAATCCTCCAGGAACGGGATTCTACCCTGAACCAACCCGTTTCCGTGCCAGCGCTCCGGTGAGGAGCTACCGGATTCCACTTGACCCGTATCTCAGAGCGCTTCCCGAGGTGCTTCCGAAAATTCGAAATTCGAAATCCGAAATCCGAAATTGCCTGGCGATGGTCAGCCGAGATATTCCGCAATCGCCTCTGCGGCATGGCGCGAGGCCCCAGGGCCTCCCAGACGGCTGCACACATCAGCGAGCCCGGCCCGCTGAACCTCAACGCCGCCTGACATCAGATCAGCTGTGGTCACCGCCAGATCCTCGGGGTTCCAATCCTCCTGCAGAAGCTCCGGAACGACGGTCCTGCCGGCAATGAGGTTGACCAGTGACGCGTTGGGAACGCGAACCAGCATCCTGGCGATGGCAGCGGAGAGCGGCCGGAGCCGGTATCCGACCACCATCGGCACGCCGAGCAGGGCGCATTCGAGGGTGGCCGTTCCCGACGCCGTCCACGCCAAAGAGCTGCTCGCGAGCTCGGCACGACGTTCCTCGCCACGCGCACGCCGCAAGCGCGAGTCGACGAGACAGTCCGAGAGCACTGCCTCGATCTCGTCCTCCATGCCCGGGGCCTCCACCACCACGGCGTCATCCACCACATCTCGAGAAATCCTCTTGAGCGCCTTCACCATCACCGGGAGGAGTTGGGAGACCTCCATTGCCCTCGAACCCGGGAGTATGGCGAGTCGTCCCGCGACAGGGGTGATGCTGGAATCGAGCAACCCCACCCGCGCGATTTCGTCGACCAGCGGATGGCCGACGTATCTTGCAGGAACACCATGTTCGTTGTAGAAATCGACCTCGAACGGGAGGATGCAAAGCACCTCTCGAGCACGACGTCTCACCACGCGAACCCTGCCGCGCCGCCAGGCCCACAGCTGCGGCGACACATACAGCACGACTGGAATCCCTAGACCACGCAGGCGTGCGGCCAAGCGGAGATTGAAATCGGGCGAGTCAACCAGTACCGCAACGGCCGGTCTTCTCCGGGCGGTCTCTTCGACGAGCCTGTGCATAACCCGCCGGATTCTGGGAAGTTCCCGCACGACCTCGACCAGACCCATGTGCGCGAGTTCTTCGGTGTGCGCGACCGTGTCCAACCCGGCCGCTATGAGGCGATCGCCTCCGACCCCGAAGGCCTCGACGTCAGGACGGATTTTCTTAAGCTCCAGGAGCATATTCCCAGCATGGATATCTCCCGACACCTCACCGGCGACGATCAGCACACCCTTCCCAGTCACGGTGCCGGCCTCAGATTTTTGCGTTTGTACGCCAGCCAGAGACCGATCGCCATGCACATGAGAACCGATCCAATGGCATCCGCCGCCAGGTCGCTGGGCTGGAAATACCGGGTTGGCTGAAAAATTTGAAGGATCTCGACCAGGGCTCCGAACAGGAACGCCCCAATCCCGGAGGAGATCACGGCAATCGTGGGTGAAACCACCGTACTGAGCAACCAAAAGAGTATGAGCGTCTGCGCGCCCGAGGCCAGTCCGTGAAGCAGACTATCCGACACCCCTGCGCCCACAAAGGGAACCTCCGGGGCAAGGCCCAAGGCGAGAAAACCCGTGGCGTACGCCAGATTGACCACCAGCCGTCCTCGTGGAGATACACCGAGATGCAACACAACAGGCTCAGGGGAACGGGTACATTAGCCAACCGAGCGCGGTACCGCCGATGACCATGATCAGGAATGTCTTGAGAAAAAGATTCCGTCGGCCGACGGCCGTCGATCGCCACAAGAAGGCGAAGAACACCGACACCAACAGGGCATGCCACAGCAGGAGCGCGAGATGATCCATCTCAGTCCTTCTCGCCGCATGAAATATCGGACACGTCCAGCACCGTCAGCAAATTCATGAGCCCCGCGGTGTAGAGAAAGGTATTCCCGTACGCAAATCCGGCGGCAGCGGGATCCCCTCCTCCCTGGAGCGAGAAGGGTATCGATGACACCAGGCCGCCGAGGCCATTGAGCCACAACAGCCGCCCGAGGTAAAGAACACCGTTTCCGAGACATGCAAACGCGGCCATCCAGGAGAACGGATTCTCTGGCTTCGGGGTGCCCAACTCGCCGTTGAGGAGCACTCCGGTGATAAAGGCGCTCGCAATCACCACGCCGAAGACGATGGCGCGCGTTCGTTTGCCAAGGATCCAATGTCCAAGCCCGGGAACGAACCATGCTGCAAGAAGGAGGGCGGGCGGAACCTTCACCTTGGTGGCGTCGGCTTTCTGCGATCGGCCTTCGGCGGCTCGGCCCTTTCCGGATTTCCCAGACGTCATCAGCTCTTACCTTTGATCGATTTCAATGCGCCGACCATCCTCTCGAATGTGCGTCCGAGATCTTCGGGAATCACTCTGGAACCGCCGATCACCGTCATCATATTGTTGTCGGCGTGCCAACGGGGAACCACGTGGAGGTGCAAATGCTCCTCGATCCCCGCCCCCGCCGCTTCACCGACGTTGAAACCGACGTTGAAGCCGTGGGGTCGGTAAAGCTCGCGCATCGCGGCCATCAGGTCCTTGACCGTGCTCATCATTTCGCACAGCGTCTCGACATCGACATCGGCGAGATCACTGCAGTGTTGGACCGGTGCCACCATCGCGTGCCCAGTTGTGTAGGGGTAGAGGTTGAGGAGTGCGAAGGAAGCGGGATCACGCCTCAGCGTCAGGGTCGCACGATCGTCCTTGGACTCGAAAGCACTGCAGAAAACACACTCACTCCGGTCTCGCGTGTCAGCCGCCGAAACGTACTCGAGCCGCCATGGGGCGAAGAGAATCTCGACCACCGCCGATCACTGTTGGAGGAGCTCTTCCCTGAGATACTTCCCAGGTTTGAAGTACGGGATCTTTTTGGGTGGTACGTGGACCTGCTCCCCGGTCTTTGGATTGCGGCCGATCCGTTCGCCCCGCTGTCTGATCCGGAACGAGCCGAAGCCGCGAAGCTCCACCTTTTCGTCGCGCCGGAGGGCGATGATGATGCTTTCCAGGATCACCTGAACAACCTCGTCTGCCTGTTTGCGAGGAATGTCGGCCGCTTCAGCCACCGTTTCCACCAGATCCGCTTTGGTCATCGTCATCGATGGTGCTCCTTGCTCGTCCGCTCAATCCTTGGTGTTGACTTCATCGCTGTCGGGGGCGTGGTCCTCTTCGCTCTTTGGCGATCCCCCTTCGTCGGCCGCTTCGCCCTCAGAAACAAGGTCTTTTTTGGTCTCTTCTTCCGGTTCATCGGCCGCGGATTCTCCGTCCGCTACCGATTCCTCATCTGCAACATCGTCGCCGGTATCAGGTGCGGCCTCCTGCTCCAGAGCTCCCGCTTCCACCTCTTCCTCTTCGCCAGGGGTGGCGGCCTCGTCACCTTCGGTCTCAAGCTCAACGGCGGCGGCTTCCGCCTCAACCTCTTCGACAGAGGCAGCGACTTCGATGTCTGCAGCCGCTTCAGCCACCGTTTCTTCGGCAGAATCCTCGGCAATCTCGACCTCGTCGTCTGCGGCCGTCTCTTCCACGGCTTCGGCCTCCACCTCTTCGGTAGAATCCTCATCAACCTCGACCTCGACGGCACCAGCCGTGTCCATCTCCCCTTCAGTCTCCTGGTCGTCGGGTTCTTCGACCAACCCACCCGCGCGCAACGCTGCCGCCATTGCGGTGTTCGATGGCGCATCGTCGGCACTCTCACTATCCACCTCATCGACCGCAGCATCCTGTTCGACGCTTTGCATCGACAATCCGATCCGGCTCTCATGCCAGTCGACCCGCAGGATTCGGCACATCATCCCTTGGCCGGCGTTGAACACCTCTGCCAGGGCGAGGCCATCATTGCGATCGATCTCGGAGATGTGGCAAAGTCCCTCGACGCCGGGTGCGAGCTCCACGAAAATTCCGAAATCGGTGACGTTTGTGACCGTGCCCTTCACCACATCGCCGACACCGTGGGTATTGGCGTACTCCTCCCACTCGTTGGGGAGAAGCTCCTTCATCGAGAGTGAGATCCGCTGGTTGTACGTATCAACGGAGGTGACAACCGCTTCCACCTCCTCGCCCTTCTGGACTACCTCACTCGGGTGGTTGATACGCCGGGTCCACGACATGTCGGAAATATGGACCAGGCCGTCGACTCCGGGAACGATTTCGATGAACGCTCCGAAGTCGGTGAGATTCCGGACCACACCCTTGATCGTGCTGCCGACACTGAATGACTCGGCGACCTGCTCCCATGGATTGGGTTCGGTCGCGCGCAACGAAAGTGAAAGGCGACGCTTGTCGGCATCGACCTCGGAGACCACGACCTCGGCCTCCTGTCCGATTTCTAATATCGAGCGCGGGTTCTTGACCTTTTTCGTCCACGACATCTCGCTGACGTGGATCAACCCCTCAACGCCCTCTTCCAGGACGACGAAGGCGCCATAGTCGACAATGCTGACCACCTTGCCTTCGACCCTCTTCCCAACCGGGTACTTCTCGGGCACCAGGATCCACGGGTCCTCGAATCTCTGCTTGTACCCCAGGGAGACCCGTTCCCTTTCGCGATCGAAGCGAAG
>JAOZUP010000156.1 GCA_029938595.1 Thermoanaerobaculales bacterium
CATTTCTCCTCTAATTTGGGCTTGACTCTTTATAGAGGCACCTCCGGTGAACGCGGGTCGTTTCCCGAGGTGTTTCCGGAAATTCGAAATGGTTGGGCGTGTGGGCTTGTCACGGCGTAGCCCGCAGGGCGAAGCCGGATGGGCGGCATTCCTAATTCCTAATTCCTCATTCCTAATTCCTCCGAAATACTCCGCCACTCTCGATTGTTGTGATGAAGCGACCAGCAACGAAGGAGGAGGAGAGCGTATGCCTCGAACGCGGGTGTATGAAGCGGTGACGGAAAGGTTGGAGATCCTCGACACCGAGGGCCGGGTGGACGACGCCCTGATGCCCGAGATCGACACCAGCCGGATCCGCGACCTTTACCGCGACATGGTGCTGATGCGCACCTTTGACGAGAAGGCGCTCAAGCTCCAACGTCAGGGACGGATGGGAACGTGGCCGCCGATCAAGGGGCAGGAGGCGGTGCAAGCCGGTGTCGCGCTGGCGATGGGCGAAAATGACTGGCTGATTCCGGCCTTCCGCGAGCACGGGATCATGGTCCTGCGCGGCGTCCCGCTGCATCTCGTCTACGCATACTGGGCGGGCGACGAGCGCGGCTCGTCTTTTCCCGAGGACGTGCGCTGCTTTCCGGTGGCTGTCCCGGTGGGCAGCCAGTGGCAGCACGGTGCCGGCGTTGGGTTGTCGCTCAAACTTCGTGGAGAGGATGCGGTGGCGGTGACCTTCGGCGGAGACGGCTCGACCTCGGAGGGTGACTTCCACGAGGCGGTTAACTGTGCCGGCGTGTTCGGCGCCAAGACGGTGTTCGTGATCCAAAACAACCAGTGGGCGATATCCATACCGCTGCACAAGCAGACCGCGGCGGAAACCCTCGCTCAGAAGGCGCACGCCTACGGCCTGCCCGGCATTCAGGTCGATGGCAACGACGTCTTCGCGGTCTTCACCGCCGCGGTCGAGGCCATCGAACGCGCACGCCGCGGCGACGGCCCGAGCCTCATCGAGGCCGTTACCTACCGACTCGGCGACCACACCACGGCCGACGACGCGAGCCGCTATCGTGGCGAGGAGGAGGTCGAGAAGTGGGAAGCGCGGGATCCGATCATCCGGCTTCGCCGCTATTTGGATCACCAGGGTTTGTGGGACGACGACCAGGAGACGATTCTCCGCGAGGAAGCGCAAAGCTGGGTCGACGCCCAGATCAAGGTGCTCGAGGAAATGCCGCCTCAGGAGCCCGAGGAGATGTTCACGTCTATGTATGCGGCAATGCCCCCGCACGTGGCTGAGCAGATGGGTGAGCTGATCCAGGAGACGCGGTCATGAGCGCGTCCGGCGCGGAGGGGCAGGCTCTGCATGCGGTGCCGGAGGTGGCGACCGAGAAGCAAACCATCGCACAGGCGGTGCGCGATGCCATGCTCGAGGAGATGGAGCGAGACGAGCGGGTTATCGTGCTCGGCGAGGACGTCGGCGTGGACGGCGGCGTCTTTCGCGCTACCGACGGTCTCATCGAGCGCTTTGGCGCCGAACGAGTCATCGACACGCCGCTCGCCGAGAGCGCGATCATCGGCATGTCCGTCGGCCTTGCAGCGACCGGTTTCCGTCCCATCGCCGAGATCCAGTTCATGGGCTTCGTCTATCCGGCCATCAACCAACTCTTCGCCCACGCCGCCCGCATGCGCAACCGTACCCGCGGCACTCTGAGCTGCCCAATGGTGGTGCGAATGCCATACGGCGGCGGCATCCACCCGCCGGAACACCACTCGGAGAGCTACGAGGCCCTATTCCTCAACACTCCGGGTTTCAAGGTGGTCGTGCCGTCAAACCCATACGACGCCAAAGGTCTGCTGATCTCGGCGATCCGCGACGACGATCCGGTGCTGTTCATGGAGCCCAAACGCGTCTATCGCGCCTTTCGCGAGGCGGTGCCTGCCGAGGCCTATACGGTGCCCCTGGGCCGGGCCGCGGTGGCGCGCGAGGGGACCGACGTCACCCTGATCGCCTGGGGCGCGATGGTGCGGGTGTGCCTCGATGCCTCGGAGGTGTTGGCCCGAGAGGACATCAATGCCGAGGTGGTGGATCTGCGGACCTTGAACCCGCTCGACCGCGAGACCATCATCTCGAGCGTGGTCAAGACAGGCCGCGCAGTGGTCGTTCACGAAGCCCCGCGCACCGGGGGCTTCGGCGCAGAGATCTCGGCCCAGATTCACGAGCATGCGATGCTGCAGCTCGAGGCGCCGGTGCAGCGGGTGGCGGGTTTCGACGTGGTATTTCCGCTTGCCCACAACGAAAAGCTCTACCTCCCTTCGCGCGATCGAATTGTCAAGGCGGTGGAGAAGGTGCTCGCATTCTGATCCGTTACGATGGTGTCGCCGCCGGCGAAAACGAAAGGGTTCATGATGGCGTTCGTATTCAACTTTCCTGATGTCGGTGAGGGCATCCACGAGGGGCGAGTCGTCGAGTGGCTCGTCGCCGAGGGCGACACCGTTGTCGAGGACCAGGCCCTGGTCAAGGTGGAGACCGACAAGGCCGTGGTCGAGCTGCCGTCGCCTCACTCGGGCACCGTGCTCCGATTGCATGCCGCGGCCGACGCTGACATTCTTGTCGGTGATCCCCTGGTGACGATCGGTGAGGCGGGCGAGAAAGTGCCCGAGGATTTCGCGCCGGTGGCTGAAGCCGCGCCTGCACCGGCCTTGCAACCCGCGGAGATTGAGGCGCCCGGGCCGGCCGTCGGTTCGCGCCGCCCGCTCGCCACCCCGCGCACCCGGTCTTTGGCTCGCAAGCTCGGTGTCGATCTGAAGTCTGTTCAGGGCTCGGGTTCGGGTGGGAGGATCACCGACGAGGACGTCGAACGGGCCGCCGAAGGTGGTTCGCCGGCTGCTCCCACGCCACCCGTGGGCACGGTCGCCGCAACCGCCGATGGCGAGGTGGAGAGGGTGCCGATCACCCATCTCCGGAAGATCATCGCCGGCGCGATGCGGACCGCGAAGCACACCGCAGCCCACGTCACCCACGTCGACGAGGCGGACGTCACCGATCTGGTTGCCCACTACCGCCGTGCCAAGCCGGTGATCGAGGAGCGGACCGGGGTACGATTCACGTTGCTGCCGCTCTTCATCAAGGCGCTGGTGGCGACGCTCCAAAAGCATCCGATCTTCAATGCCTCGGTCGACGAGGAACGCGGGGAGATCCTCTACAAGAAGTACTACAACATCGGTGTAGCGGTCGACACCCCCGAGGGCCTCATCGTGCCGGTGATCCGCGACGCCGATCGCAAGGACATGGTGGAGTTGGCGGCGGAGGTGGCGGACAAGGCCGAGCGCGCCCGCAACCGTCAGCTCGGGCTCGACGAGCTCAAGGGCGGAAGCTGCACGATCACCAATATCGGGCCGCTGGGCGGGGTCTTTGCAACCCCGATCATCAATGTGCCTGAGCTGGCGATCATCGGATTGCACGCCATCAAGGAGCGGCCGGCGGTGGTCGACGGTGAGATCGTGATCCGCAAGATGATGTACCTCAGCGTCTCTTTCGATCATCGGTACATCGATGGCGCCGAGGGGGCGCGGTTCATGAGCGACATGGTGCGGCTGGTTTCCGAGCCGATGCTGCTGATAGCGAGGTTGTGATGGTAGTTGGTTCAGTTTCCCGTGGGTGTCAGGTGGTGGTGATTGGCGCCGGTCCCGGCGGCTACGTAGCCGCGATTCGCCTTGCCCAACTCGGCAAGGACGTGATCCTCGTGGAGAAAGAGGCGCGTCTCGGCGGCGTCTGCCTCAACGTGGGCTGCATTCCGTCGAAGGCCCTGATCCACGTCGCCGACCTCGCGCACGAGGTGTTGGGCGCAGAGGACATGGGGTTGACTGTCAGCAGCCTGGCGATCGATCTGCCGAAAATGGTCGAGTGGAAGGACGGCATCGTCGACCGGCTGACCTCGGGCGTCGCCTTCCTGTGTGAGAAGAACGGCGTCGAGGTGGTTCAGGGCGCGGCCGAGTTCGTGTCGGACCGCTCGCTCACGGTGTCGTCGGAGGACGGCCGGTTCGAGATCGAGTTCGAGCAGGCGGTGATCGCCACCGGCTCGCGGCCGATGGCGCTCGAGGGCTTCGAGCACGACGGCGAGAGGATCATCGGCTCGACCGAGGCCCTGTCGTTGCAGGCGGTGCCCGAAAAGCTGGTGATCATCGGCGCCGGGTACATCGGGCTCGAGCTGGGTAGCGTTTACGCCAAGCTCGGCTCGCAGGTGTCGATCGTCGAGTTCCTGCCCAAGGTGGCACCCGACCTCGATCCCGAGGTGGGCAAGGCCCTGACCAGGCAGCTCAAGAAGCTCGGTGTCAAGCTCCACCTCAGCCACCGCGCGGAGTCCTTCGAGGCCGGCGACCCGTCGGTGGTGGTTGCTCGCGGGCCGAAGGACGACGAGCTGAGGCTCGAGGCTGACGTGGTGTTAATGACTGTCGGCCGGGTTCCCAACTCGGAGGGGTTGGGTCTCGAGGCGGCCGGTATTCAGATCGATGACAAGGGTTTCATCACGGTTGATGACCGCATGCGAACCTCAGCGCCCGGTATCTACGCCATCGGTGACGTGACGGGCGGCGCACTGCTTGCCCACAAGGCTTACCAGGAGGCCAAGGTGGCGGCGGAGGTGATTGCCGGCGAGCCTGCGGCCTTCGACAACGTCGTGCCGGCGGTGATCTACACCGACCCCGAGGTCGCGTGGGTCGGGCTCGGCGAGGAGGAGGCCAAGGAGCAGGGCTTCAACGTGGTCACCGGCACATTCCCGTTCAAGGCCTCCGGCCGGGCAATGTCCCTCGATGCGACCGACGGCTTCGTCAAGGCCGTCGCCGATGCCGACACCAAGCAGCTCCTCGGGGTCGTCGCTGTCGGCCGTGGGGTCAGCGAGTTCATCGGCGAGGCCACGCTGGCCCTCGAGATGGGCGCCTTCCTCGAGGATGTAGCCCTGACCATCCACCCCCACCCGACCATGTCGGAGGCGTTCCAGGAAGCCGTCGAGGCGGCGCTTGGACGGGCCGTGCACATGGTGAACAAGAGTTAGGAATTAGGAATTAGGAATTAGGAATGCCGCCCCGGCAGGCGGGACGCCTGCCCCACAAAGGCGACCGGGAGGCAGCCACGCTTGCCGCACCTTGGCCGTTTCCCGACGCGCTCCCCGTGAGGTAGCCAGGCACGCCGCCATGACGTTACTCGCGGCCTTGCGGCCGCGGTGAAGCACCGTCGCCAGCGCGTGGCTCATGGCCTCCTCCTTCGGATGAGGCCTGAGCTCACTCCGCTGCCACCGGCGGTTTGAGGGCAACGTCATGGCGGGATGCCAGGCACCTCCGGTCATCGCGCCCTTCTCATGTGCGCGGGTGGTTGGGCTGCATTCCTAATTCCTAATTCCTAACTCCTAATTCAATCCCTGCTAATCTTCTGCTTCGGGAGGTTGGTCGAAAATGAACCCTACGCGCCCAGGTGCGGGCTGGATCGAGGTGATCGCCGGGCCCATGTTTTCGGGCAAGTCGGAGGAACTGATCCGGCTTCTCAAGCGGGCGGCGATCGCGCGCCAGCGGGTGCAGGTGTTCAAGCCGAAGCTCGACAACCGTTACTCGGACGGTGACATAGTTTCCCACTCAATGATGCGGATACCGTGCGAGATGGTGGAGCGCACGGATGAGATCCTGCCTCGACTCGACCCGCGGACCGAGGTGGTGGGGATCGATGAGGCGCAGTTCTTTGATGAAACGCTCCCCGGAGTATGCGGACATCTGGCGAACCTCGGCAAACGGGTGATCGTAGCCGGGCTCGACATGGACTTCCGAGGCGTCCCGTTCGGTCCGATGCCCACCCTCCTGGCGGTTGCCGAGGAGGTTCACAAGATCCACGCTATCTGTACGTCCTGCGGCGCACCGGCGGCGTACACGCAACGGCTGATCCAGTCTGACGAGCTGGTGGTGGTGGGCGCCGCCGGCGCGTACGAGGCTCGGTGCCGGCGCTGCCACGAGCCCGAGGGAGCGCCGCCGGCATCCGAACCGTGGCTCTTTTCGCCCGGCGAACCCGCCGAAGAGGAGAGCAGTTGAATCAACGGCTCCGCTGGTGGCTGATCGTTGGCGCGGTGTCGATCGCGGCGGCAGCAGCTGCGCTTCTTGTCGACTCGGAGTCGAGCGTAGCCGGAGCGCTGATGGTCGTTTTCACCGTTTGGCTTGCAGCCACCGCGTGGGCGTTAGCCTGGCGAGTCTGGCGGTGGGTGACGTACCGGGTGGGTGTGAGGCTCTTTATCTCCTATCTCCTGGTCGGTCTGCTGCCGATCCTCTTCGGGGCGGCCTTCGCCGCGGTTGGCCTCTACATCATGATGGGCCAGTACACCTCGGTGCAATTCGGCTCGGAGATGAAGAGGATGCGCTCGGAGTTGGAAGCTGAATGTCACGTGGTCCTCGATCGTTTGCGGACACAGGGGGCCGATGAGGCAGCGGCCCTCCTCGAGGAGCTGGCTGCCACCAACCCCCTTCCGCTGCCGCAGGTGATATGGCAGGCGCGGCTCGGCGGCCGCGATTTACGGTTGGGCGGGGGTGCAGAGCTGCCGGAGATCGACTGGATCGAGGACGACCCTCACAGCATCGTGATCCGGCACGGTGATGCTTCGTACACCGTGGTAGCTGCACTTTCTGTCTCGGGAGACAGGGTGGTCGCATTGATACCCCTGGATGATGCCATCGCGCGGTCGGTCAGCGAGAGCTGGTGGTTCGACGTCGCGTTCCTCCCACTCGATGAGGGCAGCGATGACAACACCGCCGGCGACCAGGGTGCGGAGGAGTACACGACCAGGGCGGTCGTGTCGAGCGACGGTGTGATCAATTTGACCCTTGATGGCGACAAGCTCGTCGGGGAACAGATCTGGCCCGAGTGGACCGCTGACGACGAGGGCTTCCTTTCACAATCCCTCGTGGTCTGGTTCCGGGTGGTCGTCGACGTGGTCGATTTCGCCACTGGCGAGCCGATCGAGGACGCGAGCCTGCTCGCCCTGCTGCGAACCTCGCCGAAGGCCGTGTGGAGGGACTTTACTCTCTCGCGCTACGAGCTCGGAGCCCACATCTGGGGGATCCTCGCCGGGCTCGGTCTATTTTTTCTGTTTGGCTACGGGCTCGCGCTGGCGGTGGCGACGACCATGATCCTGTCCATCACCCGATCAGTGAAGCGGCTGTCGGCCGGGGCGCTCGAGGTCGAGCGCGGCAACCTCGACCACCGGGTGCCGGTGAAGCGGCGCGACCAGCTCGGTGACCTCGGGCGGTCCTTCAACCACATGACAGGCTCCGTGCAGTCAATGCTCGATGACGTCGCCGAGAAGGAGCGCTTGGCGCAGGAGCTCGATCTCGCGCGGGAGATCCAGGAGAGTCTCCTCCCGGCGCGCCATCTCGACCTCGGACGGCTGACCGTCCGCGCCACCTTCCAGCCCGCAGCCGAGGTGGGGGGCGACTACTTCGACGTGTTCCCCATCTCCGAGGACCGGTTAGTGGTGGCGATCGGGGATGTGGCCGGACACGGTCTTTCGACCGGGCTCCTGATGGCGAGCCTCAAGTCCTCGGTGGCCGCCCTGGTTCACGAGGGATATGCCGGTGCCAATCTCATCGAACGGGTGAACCGACTGCTGGTCGAGCACGGGCAGTCACGGACCATGGTCACCCTGTCGGTGATTGAGATCGACCTCGTGGAGGATCGCCTGAGGCTCGCCAACGCTGGTCATCCCCCGGCCTTTCTGGTGACTGCGGAAGGGGGCGCCGAGGAGCTCATGGCGGGCTCGCTCCCGCTGGGCACCCGGCTGTGCCGCCCGGCGGTGCTGGAGAGGCCGTTCCCCGTCGGCAGCCTGCTGCTGGCCTACTCCGACGGTCTCGTCGAGGCCGCCTCCGCCGACGGCGAGCCATTCGGCTACGACCGTCTCGAACGAATCCTCTCGGATGCCGCCGACCAGCCGGGCAGCGCTCTGACGGCAATAATCCTCGGCAAACTCGCCGATTTCACCGCCGGAACCGATCTGGCGGACGATCTGACGCTGTTGGTTGTGGAGCGAAACGGCTGACGAGCAGCGTTGCGTGCCGTCGTATCATGGAATGGTTATGACTACCGAGCTCAAGCCCGGCATGAAGATCTGGCGTTTCCGCCTCGAGAAGCTGCTCGCCAGAGGCGGCATGGGATCGGTGTGGGCGGCCCGGGACGAACGCCTCGATCGCGAGGTGGCGCTCAAGCTCCTGCCCCACATACTTGTTAATGAGCCTTCAGCAGCGCGGCGATTTGAACGTGAGGCGCGGGCCATGGCGCGGTTGCAACACCCTAACGTGGTCGGCATCTTCGACGTAGGTACCGCCGATCCGGGCGTCGGGGAGGAGTTGCCCTACCTCGTGATGGAGCTGATCCGCGGCCGCTCCCTCAACGAGTTATTGGACGACGGACCGATGCCGCCGCGGCTGGCGGCGCGGGTTGTCGAGCAGGTCGCCCTGGCGCTCGCAGCGGCGCACGCGGTTGGTGTAATTCACCGCGATCTCAAGCCGTCGAATGTGATGGTCGGGGACGGCGGCCATGTCACCGTGCTCGACTTCGGTCTCGCCCTCCTTGCCCAACGCGCCGGCGAAACTCCCATCGAGACGCTGACGTCGCCCGGGATGGTGCTCGGATCCTGTCCCTACATGGCCCCGGAACAAGCCCTCGGCAAGGAAGTGACGCCCGCGTCGGACATTTTTTCATGTGGGGCCGTCCTCTACGAGGCGCTCACGCTCCAGCGAGCCTTTCCCGGTGAGAAG
>JAOZUP010000157.1 GCA_029938595.1 Thermoanaerobaculales bacterium
GTTTCAGGACCTTCCGGCCGAAAAAATAGGCGACCCCCATAGTCATCATGGTCACAACGACTCCGGCCAGAGCCAGGGTCGGCGAACTGGTCAGACCGCCCGCCAGCAACCCGGCCCCTACCCCCGGCTCAAGGGATAGCAGACGGGCGACGACAACCACAACACCAAAGCCGGTACAGGCAACCACGATGGCGAGCGAGAAATATTTGAGCCCGTCCATTTTGAGTACGTCAAAAAAATGCGGGCCGGCCTGATAGCCGACGGAGAAGATGAACAACGCGAAGCCGAGGGCCTGGGTGTTTGGCGAGACCAGGAAACCAAAATGCCCCAGGAGAAGACCGGCGAAAAGCACGCCGGCGACTGGGCCAAGCGAAAAGCCGGTGATCCGGATGTTGCCGATAAGATTACCCGTGCCGAGGATCAGGAAGAGCGTCAGGATGGGCTGGGCCTTCAAGGTCTCGAAGATCTGGATGAGAAGGTCGATTTCGTTCATTCGTCTCCAGCCTACAGATTCCAGCCCGGGTAGATGCCAACGCCGAACGTGGGTGAGTGCGCAACGACACGCCGCGGGTCACGGGAAGGACTGGGAGCGGCACTATCCTGGTTGATGCCTTGCGTTCGCAGCGCCCTCTCCGTGTGACGTTGCCGGCATCGGGCATGCATTCGAGAGCGAGGCGACCATGACGACGTCGCCCCGAACGGCTGCCGCCCTGTAGCCTTCGCGCAGCGCGGCAAAGACGGCATCCTCCGTGCCGGCGATTACGGTGCTCAGGGCGCCCGGATGAACCTCGACGTCACTGGCCTGGAAGGCTGCAAGCGCCTCAGATATGGAGTCCGAAATTGATGTTTGGCGCAAGGGATAGATGCTGACCTGGGCCGCCATGCTTTCCACGTTTCGTCTCCTCTTATCCCCACGTTACGCTGATGCCGATGAAGCCACCCCAGGGAAGTGCCAGTGACTTCCTCCATCCGGGCCACAGCGTGGTTCTCCAACTGATCCTCGGCTCATATTCGGCAGCCGCGTGCTTGACCAGGGACTTGAGCTCGCCGAGATTGTACAGCCTGGCCGAGGTCCATGGCAGCTCGGTCCGATTCCGGAGCCTGCGCCCGAGGACGCTGCGACGATTCAAGGCGCCCACCAAGATCCCCTTGCGCGCGACTCGGCACGCCTCGCTGAGGGTGCGCCCAACGTCGGCGACGAACTCAAGGGTCGTGATGAAGGCCACCATGTCAACGCTTCTCGACGCAAACGGCAGCCGTTCCGCGCGAGCCCGGACAAAGGGAAGGCCGCTCAGATGACGGGACTCCACCAGCATCTCCATTGACAGATCTGCACCCACCACGTGAAGACCGCGCGCCTCGAACCAGCGGCTGAAATGGCCCGTTCCGCACCCCACCTCGAGCACCGTATCGATTGTCGGCAAATCGGCCAGAAGTCCGTCCAGGAGTTGCTTCTCGAGTTCGTCAGCACGCCGGCCAGTGGTCTCGTACCAGCCCTCGTAGGAGGCAACGAGATCGTGGTCGGCAAACGGATTGCCGACATGTGAGTTCACTTGCCTTCCCCGTGAGTCGTTCGCGGTCGCGTGAGCTTTCGCATCAAGAACGACTGCCCTTGGAAATCCACCTCGATCAGCTCGCCTTCTTCAACCAATCTTTGGACGACCGACCGGTCCGCGTCCCTGCGGGTGAGCAAGGCCTCGACGGCGTCGGCTCGCATCGGGTGCACCGAGGTGATGGCGAGCAGATCCTCGTCGACACGACCACCACTGAAAAAGGTGTTCCCTTCATAACCGGTGAGAAGCTCGACATTGTCGAACGCCCCCGACAGAATGCTCCAGGCACGTGTGATCCCACTCTCGTCAGGGGCGTGCACATTCTCTTCGGCCGGAGGACGGGTGGGGATCGCCAGGTAGGCAGTTTCGGGTCGGAGCCGCGCGAGAAACTCGCCGAGCTCCTCGAGGAGTTCGTCACTGTCGTTGACCCCTTCAACGAGCATGGTCTCGGTCACCAGCCGGCCGGCGAAGGACTCTGAGAACGCGAGTGCGCCGTCGAGAATCTCGTGCAGTTTCAGCCGCCCGTATGGCCGGTCGATCCGTCGCCACACGTCCTCGCGCACCGAGTCCACCTTGAGCGAGACCCAGTCGGCCTCTGCCAGCTCCTCGCGGACGTCTTCGCGCCAGATCAGCGACGAGTTCGAGATGACGGCGATCCTGATGCCGAGGGGTCGGAGGAGCTCGATCTCGCGTCCCAGCCCGAGGTCCAGGGTTGGCTCACCGTCGGGCACGAAGCTGAGGTAGTCGACCGACTCGCCGGCCAATCTCACCTCTTCGACCCTTTTTTGGACCTCCTCGAGGATTCGCTCCGGTTCAAAGAAGTCGGTCCGCTCGGTCTGCATTGTGAGGGTGCGGCCGAGCTGGCAGTAGATGCAGGCATAGCTGCAGATCTTGGGTGGGATGTTGTTGATGCCGAGGCTCTGCCCGAGCCTGCGGGAGGGCACGGGCCCAAACGTCACTGCGTCACCCTGGATGGTTTGCCAATTATTCAAGCTCACCACGATTCGGGTGGCTACCGGCCAGCCCAAAAATTTACCGGACGATGAGGACCGAGCACGGTGCACGGTGGGTCAGGGCACTTGAAACGCTGCCCAGGTAGAGCTCCCTCGCCGGAGAGCGTCCCCGAGTCCCGGCGACGATGAGATCCACGCCCAGATTCATGGCGAACTCGACGATCTCCATGGCCGGGTTGCCCACCAGAATCACCTCGTTCACTTGGCTTTCCACCTCGGCCAGGACTTCCAAGGTCTTCGCGAGGATCGGCCCTGCGACCTTGGCGACGCGATCGTCACTGCCTTCGGTCGGCAGGGACACCACGCCTTCGTAGCACTCCGGGTCGGAAGGGAGCGGGAAAACGTAGATGACGAAAATCTCATCCTCGGGCCCGGGGCAGGAATGCTCAACGAGGAAGCGAGCAGCCTTGTGGCTGGCATACGAGCCGTCGGTTGCAACGATATATCTCATATGAATACCTCTTTTCTTTTTCGCCGGAAAGCCGGAGGCCTATGAGCTTTAACCCCCCGGCTACACGACGGGCGGGCGCCTCGCTCAAACTTCACCCAGGGAATCCCGTTGGTCGGCATCATCGGCCTAGCGCAATCAAGATCACCCCCACCACCAGACCCACCAAAACATTGATGGCCTTGATCTTCAGAAAGTCGCGCCAAGAATAGGATAGCAGCGGCAGCATGCCGTGGCCGTCTTGCACGATGGAGTTGGTAACCAGGATGCTCACTGGTAAGACACCCCTGTCATAAAGGGTCACGAAGAAAAGGTGAGGACCGGACTCCGGGACCATTCCAATTGTTGCTGCGGTAACCAGGAGCATTTTGTGGCTCGTGCTGATCAGGGTATCCAGCGCTGTCCAGTACTCCAACGCGGCGATAGCGAACAAGGCTGCCCACGTCCACAAGAAAATCCGGGGCATGTGCTGCAGCACCACATGTCGCCACAAGTGAAGCTCGAGAAAGTGTTCGGGTACAGTTGTTACGACGAAGAGGACAAAAAGCGCCACGGCGAGCAGCGTCAATCGGATCCAGTTCCAGTTTGGTGGGCCGATGGCCCCCGCAGCGAGGGCCAGGGCAAAGAGCGCAGTGAAAACGATGAGCGTGCCGCGGGCCGGCGACGGCTCACGAAGTTGCTCGAGTATTGAGTCAGGATCGAAGCACCGACACTCTACCGCGGCGGTGTGCACCTCGAGAGAATCACAGCCTCGGACCTGCGCCGATGAACCAAGCACGAGATCCGTGACCATTCCCGCGAGTATCCCGACTACGGCAAGAGCCAACATCAACAGTACTGCTCTTCCCGGGAACATGGCGAGCATCACAAACGCTTCGTCCCCGCTGGTGGCGATCATGCAGGCAACGACGGCGCCCATGGTGACACTGCGGTGGATGTAGAGGGCGACAACGACGAATGCTCCGAGACATCCGGGGATCGCTCCCAGGATCGCGGCCACTACGTATTGGCTCCACCGTGATCCGGCAAGCGCCTTTCGCCATCGCCCCTCGGTTTGCACATTGATGTACTCAACCAGGATCATCATCGCCGCAACGAACCAGGTAATGGTCAGGGCCTTGCCGAGGATTGACCAAAAAGCCACAGTCACCCTATTCCAGAATTCTCGTGATCATCCATCCTGCAGGCACATCCGTCCCACAAAGGCTGGTAGGCAGCCAGGCGGCGCTCGACAAAGCTCTCGGCCGCATTACGCGAGTTCAGCCTCCTGATCAGGACGTCACCACCGGGGATCTTCTCCTGGACCACGAAGTGCTCGCCGATGACGAGGATCCTGATCCAGCCGCCGATACAGGTATCGTCCGCGCGCACGATCTCGACCTCCGCGAGGAGCTGCGGCAGCATCTTGCCGTCGAGCGCGATAATGGCCTGTCTCTCGATCTGCTCTCTCAGCTCCTGCGGTTTCATGTGTTCTCCCTTTCTGTTTGACCGACCTCACCCCCCACGGTCGTTGGAGTCGAAGATCGCTGATATCGCCTCGCGACCGTCCTGGGTGGCGTCCCAGACCTGGCCCGGTGCCCGTGCATCACCCACTACCTCGACCTCGAGTCCCGCCTCGCGCAGTGCGGCCGAGAGCGGGTCGTGGGACCGGTGGCCCACCGCGACCAGGACCGAGTCGAAGCGTCCCAGAGTCCGCTCCTCGCCGGTCGTTTCATTGCGGACGAGAGCTTCACCGTGTTCGAACCTGAGGAGGCGGGTCTGCGTGTGAATCTCTACCGGCAGTGATTGCAGACGTTTGAGGGTCATTTTGCGGGTGATCGCTTCCATATCGCGGGCGACATCCTCGAGCACCTCGACCACCACGACCTCACGATCGTCACGGGCGAGTTGCTCGGCAAGTTCGATCCCGACCAGACCGCCGCCGAGGATGAGGACTCGTTGACCCGCCTCAGTCTTCCCGGTGAGAACCTCCTCGGCTGTGAGGGGGTCCTCGAGGCCGAGGATGACGGGGATGATCGGTCTCGATCCGGTGGCGATGACGACCTTCGAGGGGTGGAGCTTGGCGATGTCCCTTATGGTCGGCTCGGCACCGGTCCTGATGTCGATGCCGGAGTTTTCAACGGCGCGCACAAGCGAGCGGAACGGCCGCTCCATGGCCTCCTTGCCGGTGGTGAGACCGGCGAGGGCGAACTGCCCGCCGAGCGCGGATCGCCGTTCGAAGAGGGTGACCTGGAAGCCCGCCCGGTGGGCGACGAGCGCCGCCTCCAGACCGGCTGGACCGCCGCCGACCACGACCAGAGGTTCGCCCACAGCCGCAACCTGTAAGGAGGGGGCACCCTCCTGCCCGAGCTCGGGGTTGATGAGGCAGCTCACGGGTCCGCCCGCCTTGACCTTGGCCAGACAACCCTGGAGACAGGAGCCGCAGCCCATGATCTCCTCTTCGCGGCCGTCGCGCATTTTCAAGGGCAGATCGGGATCGGCGAGGAGGGGCCGGCCGAGTGCGACAACGTCGGCCATGCCGTCGCCGATGACCGTCCGGATGCGGTCGGGATCGCCGAGGCGGCCCGCCACCATCACCGGGATGGCCACCGCCGAGCGGAGCTGCGAGGCGAGCATCTCGTTGACCCCGCCGGGCAGGGCCATGTGCTGGTAGTACCAGGGCGGGCTGTCGCACGCCGAGCCGGTGACCACGTGCAGGATGTCGACCCGCGAGCCTTCGAACCGAAGGCCCAGGGCAACGGCATCGTCAACGTCGAGGCCGCCTTCCACTTTCTCATCGGCCGAGATACGCGCCGACAGGGCGAGATCGGGCCCAATGGCCTGGCGGACCAGCGCAACCACCTCGTCGGCGAATCGCCATCGACCTTCCTCGCCGCCCCATTCGTCGGTGCGCGAGTTGGTGCGCAGCGACAGGAACTGGGCGGGCAGGTAGCCGAGACCGAGCTGGAGCTCGACGCCGTCAAAACCCGCCTCGCGCGTGCGGCGCGCGGCTTCGGCGTAGGCGTCGAGCACCTCCTGGATGCGCTCGGCCGACATCGACTCGGGGGTGGCGCCGGAGGTAGGGCATGGCACCGCCGAGGGCGCCTCCGGCGGGCCGCCGATGACCTTCGGGTTGGCGGCGCGGCCGGCGTGGTTGAGGTGGGCGAAGACGAGAGAGCCCTCGGCATGGACCGCCTCCACGATCGATTTCAGGCCGGGGATCGCTGCATCGCTGTCGGCGCCGAGCTGGCGCGGGTGCTCCCGGCCCATCGGGGCTATGAAGAGGGGCTCGAGGATGATGAGGCCGACGCCGCCCAGCGCGCGGCGCCGGTAGTACGCGATGTGGCGGTCCGTCGCCATGCCGTCGGTGCCACCGAATGCGGTCTTGACCGGCGCCAGAGCGAGGCGGTTGGGCAACTCGATCGGTCCGACGCGGAGTCGTTCGAAAACCCCCGTGTTCATACCGCTTCCAGAGGGATGCTCTGGACTATCGATTGGAGCTTGCGCATGGTGTCGATGTAGCGCTTGAAGTACACCCGCGAGACGAGGGTCTGGATCGCGTAGCCCATGATCGGATCGTCGTCCATGAGCTTCTTGAGGGTTGCGGCTTTGATCTTGAGGATTCGTGAGTCCTTGCTGCAGGTTGCGCTGAGGGTGTAGGTGTCGATCTGGAAGCAGACGCAGGAGCCGAAGATGGCGCCCCCGGTCACCTCGTCGATGAGCACGCTCACCCCGTCGGGACGGGGCAGACGCAGGGCCACCTGGCCCTCGAGAACGACGTAAAAGTCCTCGGACGGTTCACCGCGCCGGAAGACGGTGTCTCCAGCACTGAGCGAAATATCCTCGGCGGCGGCGCTGAGAGCGTTGACCTGCTCGGGTCGCAGGAGTTGAAAGATCTCGTGACTCTCGAGCCGTGCGCTTTGCATGTGTACCTCCTTCGAAGGCCCGGGGCGAGCCCCGGGCTCTTCGCCTGCAATGTCGTCAGTCGCTGCGGGTGAAGGGGACCTCGGCACAGCGCCAGCAACCCTGCTCGTCGAGATCCTTGCTCTCGTCGACATCGGCGTCGCACAACCAGGTGCAGCCGTTGTCGGCCACCACCACCTTCATGGGGCGGGCCGCCTTATGGGGTTCGGGTCCCACGTACAACGTGTCTCCATGTTTTACTTCCATCGTTCTTCCTTTCTCCAGGGTGTGAAAATGCCCCGGTCTCACCAAGCTGAGTTGCACGCTCCGTGCCAAGAATCGATCAGGGTTTGATCTTTTTGGGAACTAACTTATTTTGAATGAGTTGGGAGCTTATTTTGGTGGACTTTGTGATTGTGCTGTCGGTTGTAGTGAAGCAGGAATGCTATCATTTGTGTGGTTAGGGTAGCGTATTCACTGCTTTCGGAGGAGGGGCCATGCGGGACGAAGAGCCGAGACCAATCGACTGTGAGCCCGACGGGGACAGGATCACACCTGCACGATTCGACACGGTGATCAACAGCATCTCCGACGGGGTTTTTGCGGTCGATCGCGAGTGGCGACTCACCTGTTTCAACAGCGCCGCCGAGCGCACCACCGGCGTGCCGCGGGAGGATGCTATCGGACGGCGTTGCAGCGAGGTCTTCCGCTCCAACATCTGCGAGGAGGCGTGCGCCCTTCGCTACACCATGGAGACCGGGCGGCCGATCGTCAACCTACCCATCCACATACGCGACGAGAAGGGCAACCGGGTGCCCGTGACCATCTCTACCGCGCTCCTACGAGACGACGACGGTCGCGTCATCGGCGGTGTCGAGACCTTCCGCGACCTCAATATGGTCAAGAACCTGCTGCGCGACGTGGAGGCGACGGCGGGTGGCGAAGAGATCGTCACCTCCGACTCGCACCTGCGGCAGATCCTCGACATCGTCCCCACCATCGCGGCGAGCGACAGCACGATCCTGATCGAGGGCGAGAGTGGCACTGGCAAGGGTCTGCTGGCAAAGGAGATCCACCGGCTCAGCACGCGAAGTCAAGGGCCGCTGGTGACAATCAACTGCGGCGCCATCCCCGAGCAGCTGCTCGAGTCGGAGCTCTTCGGATACCGTGCCGGTGCCTTCACGGGCGCCGACCGGGACACGAAGGGGCGGGTGGCCGCGGCCGAGGGGGGAACCCTGTTCCTGGACGAGATCGGTGATTTGCCGCTGTCCCTCCAGGTCAAGATCCTCCGGTTACTGCAGGAGAGGGTCTACGAGCCTCTCGGCGACGTCCGCACAGTCCAGGCCGATGTTCGCATCGTTACCGCCACCAACCGTGACCTGGCAGCCCTGGTTGAGGAACGAAGCTTTCGCCGTGATCTCTACTACCGGGTCAACGTCATCCGCTTGGTGATGCCGCCCCTGCGCGAGCGGCCGTCGGACATTCCGCTCCTCGCCGAAACCATCCTCCGCCGGTTGTCGGTCACCCGCGGCATCATCGTGGACTCGATTTCCCGGGACGCGATGCGGCGGTTGATGCGTCACGACTTCCCGGGCAATGTCCGTGAGCTCGAAAACATCCTCGAGCACGCCTACGTGCTCTCATCCGGGCGCGATATCGAGGTCGAAGATCTTCCCGACTGGTTGCAAGCCGAAAACGGCGCGGACGAGTCGGGAGAGCCGGCGACTCTCGAGGAGCTCGAGGGTCGATTCATCCGCGACGTGCTGGCGCGAAACTCGTGGAACCGTACCGCCGCCGCGCGCGAGCTCGGGATCCACAAGACCACCC
>JAOZUP010000158.1:0-4110 GCA_029938595.1 Thermoanaerobaculales bacterium
TCGAGGGCGTAGAAGTCCCGGTGCGCGAAGGGCACCGTGTGCCAGCGGATCTGCACCGAGGGGTTGGTGTCGGCTTGGGCCGTCATCCGCCGTTCGGCGATCTGCTCGATTTCCTCGGTCACCACGGAGGGGGGCGCCGTTTCCCCGCGTGGGATGCGGCCGAAATACTTGTTGGCGAGGGCGAGCGCCTCTTCGCTCGAGAAGTCACCAACCAGTGCCGCGGTGATGTTGTTGGGGGCATAGTAGGTGGCGAAGAATTCGTTGGCCGACGTACGGCCGATGGACTCCACGTCCGAGGGCCAGCCGATCACCGGGTGGTGGTAGGGCAGCGAGCCCCAGAACATGAAGTCGAACTGCTCCTCGTACTTGGCGGTCGGGTTCGACTCGACCCGCATGCGGCGCTCCTCGCGCACCACGTCGCGCTCCGAATAGAATTCGCGAAAGACCGGGTTGAGCAGGCGCTCCGACTCCATCCAGAACCACATCTCGAGCTTGTTGGCCGGTACAGTGATGAAGTAGATGGTGGCGTCTTGCATGGTGCCGGCGTTCATCCCCGAGGCGCCGGCCTCGGTATAGATCTGGTCGAACTCGTCCTTGACGATGAACTCCTTCTGCTGTGCCTGGAGGACCTTCATCTCCTCACGGAGCTCGGCGAGGCGCTCGGTCTGGTTCTCGGGCAGGTAGATGCTGCCGGTGACCTCGCCGCGCCGCTTGGCCTCTCGCATGGCCTGGTATTCCACATCCATCTCGATCCGGATGGCATCGAGCTTGGCAATGATCTCGGCCTCCTTCTCGTAGTCGGAGGTGGCGATGGTGCGGCTGCCCTTGAACATCATGTGTTCGAAGAGGTGGGCGATGCCGGTGGCACCGACTTCCTCGTTGACCGACCCGACATGGGCCGTCCAACCCGCGGAGACGGTGGGGCTCTCGTGCCGCTCCACCATCAACAGCTTCATCCCGTTGTCCAGGAACACCTCCTGGACCGGCACCTTGGCGTCCTGGGCAGTTGCCGTGAGGCCGCCCAATAGGACCACCATCACCAGCGCCGTGATGATCGATCGTCGCCGAAGACTCATCGCTTAGCTCCTTCCGTGGTTGTTGTGATTAACGTTCACTTCCAGTCGGGATGATCCCCATTCATCATGCAGTTCGCAGATCATACTACGGTCCGCGCGTGATTGGGTTTTAGCCCAAATATTGTCTAGTCAGATGTGCAGCCGAGACGGCTGCGCTACAAAGGTGACCTCGAATCCTTGTAGCGCAGGCGTCCCGCCTGCACATGCCGGCGCGGATAGAACACTCTTGGTTCTGGACAGCGCGCGCGTGGGATTGTAACGTGCCACTATCGGAGGAAGACAATTGGGCGAATTCCTGCTGGCGCTTGATGTTGGAAACACGAATACCGTGGTAGGGCTCTTCGAGGGAGAGGCCCTGAGGACTCATTGGCGGCTGACCACCCACGCCGAGCGCACCGCGGATGAGGTCGGAATATGGCTCCACCAGCTTCTCAGGTGGGAGAAAGTCGATCCAGCCGACCTGGAGGCGGTGGCGGTGGCGTCGGTGGTGCCGCAGGTTGACCTGCGCCTCAATGAAGGTGTCAAGCGGTATTTGAACCGTACGCCGTTCTTTGTCGAGCCGGGGATTCGCACCGGCATGCCGCTGCTCGTGGACGCACCCCAGGAACTTGGGGCCGACCGTCTCTGCGATGCCGTTGCGGCTTTCGCCGAGCATGGCGGCCCGTGCCTGGTGCTGGACTTCGGCACCGCCATCACATGGGAGGTTGTCTCCGCGGAAGGCGAGTACCTGGGTGGAGTGATCGCTCCAGGCCCGGGGGTTACTGCTGATGCGCTATCGTCGAAAACTGCCAAGCTGCCGAGTGTCGCCATGGCGCCACCGGCGCGGGTCATCGGCAAGGGCACGGTGGACAGTATCCAGTCGGGGCTCTTCTACGGCTATCTCGGTCTCATCGAGGGCGTCACCCGCCGCATCCTGGACGAGCTCGGAGAGGCAACGGTGGTGGCCACCGGGGGGCTGGCAGGCGCCTTCGCCAGTGAGACAGATCTGATCCACCATGTGGAGCCGGATCTCACTCTTCATGGGCTGCGTCTCATGTGGGCGCTCAACCAAGGGGAGACGGCGTGACGGCGGCCATGAAGCAGGAGACGCGGGAAAAGATTCGGTCGCGGGTGGAGGACAAGCTGCGCCCGCTCACCCTGCCCAACTTCATCACCATGCTGCGGATGGCCATGGTGCCGTTCTTCGTCCTCGCGGTGTCTAACAAGGATTATCGCATCGCGCTGTGGATCTTCATTATCGCCGGTCTCACCGACGCCCTCGACGGCTACCTGGCCCGGCTGATGGACATGGAGTCTCTGATTGGCGCGTACCTCGACCCGATCGCCGACAAGCTTCTGCTCACCCTGGCATACATCGCGCTGACGTTCCCGCAGGGGCAGGAGGTCGTGATCCCCTTGTGGCTCACCATCCTCGCGCTCTTCCGGGACTTCGTCATCATGCTGGTGGCCGGGGTTCTGTACATAGTAGAGGGGATCCGGGAGTTCCCTCCGTCGCGCCTCGGCAAGGCGACGACCTTCGCCCTGGTCGTGACGGTTGCGGTCGTGTTGCTCGCGAACGTGACGTCGGTCCCGCGGCTGATACCTGAGTTGTGCTTCTACCTGTCCTTCGGTCTGGTCATCGTCTCCGCATTCAGCTACATCTACAGGGTCAGTCGGTTTGTGGACGAGGCCCGCCTCGCGCGGGAGCAGGAAGCCGCCGAAGAGGAATGAAACGCTCCAGGTACGTTTGAATCGCTATCGCTATCGCTATCGCTATCGAAAAAAAGCCTGAGTTCATCGCATCGATACCGATTGCGATACCGATTGCGATACCGATGACGCTGTCGAGATTCTACGTGATGGTCTCCGGCGGCGTGAAGACCGGCATGATCCCATTCAGCACCCGAACGACGTCGCGGGCAATGGTCTTTTCCTCGTTGGTGGGTACCACCAGCACCCGTACCTTCGAGTTGCCGGTGGAGATCTCTCCCTCGCCGTCGGTGACGGCCTGATTGCGCTCCCGGTCGAGCTCGATGCCCATGAACTCCAATCCGATTATGGCGTTCTCGCGAACCTCCGGGGACCGCTCACCGATTCCCCCGGTAAAGAACACGGCATCGACGCCGCTCATCGCAGCGGCGTAGGCGGCAATGTACTTCTTGAGGCGGTAGCAGAACATCCGGAACGCGACGTCGGCGCGTTCGTTGCCGTTGGCGCGGGCCTCCAGAATCTCGCGCATGTCCGAGGAAATGCCCGACACGCCGTACAGACCGGAGTGCTTGTTGAGCATGGTGTTGACCTGGTGCAGGGTCAGCTCCTCCATGGCCATCACCCAGGGGATGATGGCAGGGTCCATGTCGCCCGACCGCGTGCCCATGACGAGCCCCTCGAGCGGCGTGAAGCCCATCGAGGTGTCGATGCTACGGGCGTGGTCCACGGCGGCCAGCGAGCAGCCGTTGCCGAGGTGAATGGAGATCAGGCGCCGCTCTTCACGCTCCCACCCGAGAATCTGGCAGCCGCGGAATGTCACGAACCGATGCGAGGTCCCGTGGAACCCGTACTTCCGAATGTGGTGCTTCTTGTACAGCTGAAACGGGATTCCGTAGAGAAAGGCGTGTGCCGGCATGGTCTGGTGAAAGGCGGTGTCGAAGACGGCCACGTGCGGGACGTCGGGCATGGCGGCGTGGGCCGCGTAATATCCTCGGAGGTTGGGAGGATTGTGAAGCGGGGCGAGCACCGAACAGGCCTCGATCTGCTCCACGACGTCGGGGGTGATGAGCACCGAGGAAGCGAATGCCTCGCCGCCGTGGACCACCCGGTGACCTACGGCGCCGATCTCCCCGACCGATTCGATGATGCCGTGCTCGGGATCCGTGAGGATGCGCAGCACCCACTCGATCGCGGTTCGGTGCTCGAGGATCTCACGATAGTCCTGGTAGGTCTTTCGATCCGGGACCTCGAGCACCAGCCGCGAGTCGGAGAGGCCGATCTTTTCGACCTGGCCGACCGCGAGGGTCAGGTCCTGGTGGGCGTTCATTCGTTCGAGGTCGGTTTC
>JAOZUP010000158.1:4210-8719 GCA_029938595.1 Thermoanaerobaculales bacterium
CCGCTCTCATGGTAAAGGTGCTGCATCCAGTTGAGCACCCGATCGAGGCCCGTACGATCGGCCCACTCGAGAGGGCCGGAGTTGAAGTCGAAGCCCATCTTGAGGGCGAGATCGACCTCGGCGGCTTCGGCAACGCCTTCCATGACGATGTGGATTGCCTCGTTGATCAGCGGCAGGATCGTACGGGTCGTGACGAAGCCCGGCATCTCGAAGACCTTGATCGGGACCTTGCCGAGCAACCGCGCGAAATCGATTGCCCTCTCGTAGACCTCGTCCGTGGTCAGCTGGCCGCGCACGACCTCGACAACACGGGTGGTGGTGACCGGGTAAAGGAAATGCATGCCGACGAAGCGTTCCGGGTGCGTGTTTTGGGTCGCGAGCTCGGTGATCGAGAGGGTGGAGGTGGTGATGACGATGGGGTTCTCGGCAGGCATCCGACGGTCGAGCTCGCGCAGGATCTGGCGTTTGAGCCCGAAGTCTTCCTGCACGGCCTCGAGGGCGAGATCGCAGTCGGTGGCGCAGTCGTAGTGGGTGACCCAAGTGATCCGCGACAGGATCGCCTTCTTCTCGGCGTTGGTCAGCCCGAATCGCGCAATCTCATGCTCGAGCGACCGGTCGAGCTCTGCTTTTGCAACCTCGACCGCCTCGGTGGAAACCTCTTTGAGATAGACGTTGATGCCCTCCTGGGCAACCCTGGTGGCGAGAGATCTTCCCATCATCCCGCCGCCGACGATGACAACACGGTGCAGTTCCCAACTCATCAGCGCAGTTTATCAGACGTGTCAATGTTTGTGCATCTTTTCACAATCTTTTAGCACTCTCCATGTTCTTTTTTTTGGTTCGCGCTCTCACAAATTCGCGTTGGGTTGTCAAAGCAGAGCGAGCGCGAACCAAAAAAAAGAAATAGGGCCAAGCATTATTCGCGGTAGAATGCCCCTATGAGACGAGTTCTCTTTGTTTTCACGGTATTTGTTTTCGCCGTAGTCTTTTTGGCAGTTACCCAACCGGTCGAGGCAGAGGATGCCTCCCAACAGGTGCCCGTATTCCCGAATCTCACTTTCACGGCCCTCGACGGCGTGTCCCAGATCGATCTCGAGTCGCTTCGCGGGCGGCCGGTCCTGCTGACCTTCTGGGCGTCGTGGTGCGGACCGTGCCGCCAGGAGCTCCCTGAGTTGGAAAAGCTCGCCGGCGAGTTGGCTGGGGAGGGGTTCGTGCTGATCACCGTCAACATGGATCAGGCACCGGCCATGGGCGCGCGTTTCCTGCAAAAGAATGACATTGACGTACCGGCCTATCGGATGGACCCGCGAGCCCTGACTCAGCTTGGCATCAAGGCGCTGCCGACGAACGTGCTCCTCGATCGTGAGGGGCGGCCCGTGCAGATATACAGGGGGTACTCGCCGGCGGTCCCCGAGGAGATTCGGCGCCTCATCCTGGCGATGGACCCCGCGCCGGGAGACGGGGGCGAACCTTCCGACCGATGAGGATGCAATCACCCAGGCACCGCCGGTGCTCGATTGTGGCGATCCTCGCCGCCAGCCTGTGTGTCGGCTGGAGCCCTTCCACCGTGCGCCACGTTGCCTGGACCGCCGTGGATTTCTTTCCTCCGGATCTGGCCCGCCAGGTCCGCCGGCACGATGATCGTTTCGACGCCGGGATCCGTCGAGGGCTGCAATCCCCTCCGGCGTGGCGGGCTGGACCTCCGGGGAAGCTGCCGCAGGCCCTCGACGCCCAGGTCATCCGCTGCGCCGCCGATCTCAGAAAACCGGTCCCGCTCACGGACCTGGTGGAAGAGATCGGTGTGCTCGCGGTGCTCGTCCTCGACGCCAACGATCCGCTGGCGGTCGTCCACGACGACCCGAGAGAAACGGCCTACTCTGCAGCCTATCAGGGGTATGTCGATTCGATCCTCGACCGAGTTCGTCTCGTCTACTACGGCCAAGACCACGATCTGATCATGAGCGGTACGGTCGAGGCGACGATCGACGAGGCCCTTGGCCGCAGCGGCGGCCTGTATCCGTTTGTCGGACAGGAGTTTTACCGTACCGGCGAGCTCCGCGACTGGCGGTCCCTCGACGATCGTTCGGTCACCTTCGGGGTTGCCGCAGTGGCCCTCTCGCGCGCCCTCACCGATCTGGTCAACCTGACGTCGTTTATCTGGCGCCAGGGCGGCGGCCAGGTCCCAACGCCGCGTCCCACGCCCTTAGGGCACGTGGGCCCGACCATCACCCGGACCTTGGAGGGTGGGTTCCCCGGGCGTGAGGGATCGGGGAAGGGTGAACCGGCCATGTCGGGCAGGAGCATCCGGCTGCCGCAGCCATGACTCATGACGAATTAGGAATTAGGAATTAGGAATTAGGAATGCCGGACACGCACCCATATCGGATTTCGAATTTCGATTTTCGGATTTACCGCCCACGGCCTCCCGGGCACTCTAAACACTAAACTCTAAACTCCTTACACTGCACCCTTGCTACCGCTGGCAGCGGGGACACCAGGCCGTGGTGCGGCCGCCGATGGTCTCGGCGCGGAGGGTTGTACCGCAGCGTAGGCAGGGCTCGCCCTGGCGGCCGTAGACCTGGAGGTTGATCGCGAAGTAGCCGGAGCTGCCATCCGGCGTCGCAAAATCACGGAGGGTGGTGCCACCCGCGGCGATGGCCTCGGCCAATACCTCCTGAACCGCGTCGGTGAGAGCGGATAGCCGGGCGAGCGAGATCCGGTTGCCGGCGCGCTTAGGGTGGATCCCCGCCCTCCACAGCGCTTCGGCGGCGTAAATGTTGCCAATGCCGGCGACCAGGTGCTGGTCCAGAAGCAGCGACTTGATGGGCGCTCGCCGGTTACGGATGAGGGGCGGCAGCGCCTGCGAAAGATCGGGGCCCAGTGGCTCCATGCCCAGGCTCGGCAAACCGTTTCAACTTCTGGAAGCTCTGGCATTCACGGACGTTACCACGGTCCCACAGGGGGAGGCGGGGCAATCAGCGGGGTGTCGGCTGGTTGAGAAAACCCAGTTCCTTTGGATCGAAGCGCGTCATCCGCCAGATCGTTGCGCGAAGGCCGTCTGGGGTGGTGAGGGGATTGAGGTATCGCCAGACTGTCTCGCCGGCGGGCGTCACCTCGAATACCACCCCGGGGTCGGACTCGGTGATCAACGTGTTGCCGTTGGGGAGCCTCTGAACCGAGCCTGCCGCCTCTGAGTAGAAACCCTCGAGCGGCGCGTACCGCCACACTACGGTGTTTGTTAGCGGGTCGAGCTCGATGATCTGCGATGCGCTCTGACCGTTGTCGAAGAGCAGGATATGACCGTTGGGAAGCAGTGTCGGATGGTGCTGCCGTGCGATGTTCGTGGGGCCCCACAGCCACACGAATCGAGATTCATCCGGGTCGAGGATGCCGACGGAGTTGATGGTGCGCATGGAGACCAGGAGATTTCCGCGGCGGAACAGCGGCGACAGGTGTTCGAGGGTGCCGTCGAACACCTGCACGTGGTTTGAATGAAGCATGTCGAGCACCAGGTTTGGCACGCTCTCATCGGGCTCGAGATCGTGGGACGAGGGCAGGAGGAAACCGAACGGCGACCTCAAGATCGCCTCGAGAATCGAAATCTTCCGGATCAGGGTACCGTCCGGATCGAGAACATGGATCTCATCGTCAAACACCGGCACCTTCGGGTGGAGGGCTTTGATGTGCACGGCACGGCGGGCGAGCACAAAGATCTCTCCATTTTCGGCCACAGCAAGGTCGTGATGCACGGGGGCTCGGTACTCCCAGCGAACGTCGCCGTTCGGCGCCACCCGCATGACGCGGTATCCATCGACCAGCGCCAGGACGTCTCCCGTCGGCAGGAGCTTGGCGTCAAACCACGACTCATCGGGATCCGGCGCGAGCCACTCGAAGACCCGCTTGCCCTCCATGTCGACGAGGTAGGCACCGGGGAGAATCAGGCAGTTGAAGAAGTTGAGGCCGTCCCATGTTCGACTGCGTTCGTACTCGACCACCCCGCGATCAGAACGGCTGGCCGGCACGACTCCGGTGAGGTAGGGGAGGCCGGCGAGCTGCTCGAGCCGGCGGAGGTTCTCGGGCCGTTCAGCGGCGGGATCGACAGAGTCCTCGGCCGTCCCTCCGGATCCGATGAATTTGAGGGCGACTACCGAGCCCGCCAGCGCGCCGCCGACAAAGACGAAGAGGATGAGCAGGATCCGGGAAAAGCGGCCTGGGTAGCCTTCCAAATAGAGCCTCCGAGACGATTGTAACACCCGGTCGGTTAGCCCGGTTTTCTCACCGGGTTTCGTGACGAGGGCGGCGAAGGGTAGTCAGATGTTGGGTTTTTCGCGAATCGGGAGACGCAAGCGTAGTCGCACTACGTTGCGACGGCCGCGTCACACCGCCACCAGCGCGTGGCTCATGGCCTCCTCCTTCAGATGAGGCCTGAGCTCACTCCGCTGCTGACGGCGGGATGAGGAGCACGATTTGCGAAAAGCACGACAGATGGCTGCCATTCGCCGCCCGCAG
>JAOZUP010000159.1 GCA_029938595.1 Thermoanaerobaculales bacterium
TCGGAGGCGGTCCAGGCCGCCCACTCGATGGGGGTCATCCACCGAGACATCAAGCCCGGCAACATCATGGTCGAGGACAGGGACGGCGGAGGTTTGCACGCCTATGTTCTCGATTTCGGGATCGCGCGCGAGGTCGGATCCCCCGGCATGACGCTCACGGGGGTGGTCGTCGGCACACCGGCCTACATGGCGCCCGAGCAGGTCCAGGGAGATCCCGGGCTGATCGACCGGCGGGTCGATGTGTATGGGATCGGTGCAACGCTCTATGACCTGATCGCGGGTGAGGCGCCGTTTTCCGGCTCGACGCGGATCGAAACCTTGGTTCAGGTGGTCTCCGACGAACCGAGACCGCTGCGCGAGCTCGACGGGCGGGTGCCGGTGGACCTCGAGACCATCGTCTCGACCTGCCTCGAAAAGGATCCGCAGCGGCGCTATGCGAGCGCGCGCGCTCTCGCCGAGGATCTCCAGAACTATCTGGACGGGGAGCCGATTGCCGCACGACCGGCGAGTCGCGTCTACCGTGTCGGCAAGTTCCTACGCAAGCACCGGGCGCTGACCACGGTAGTGGGGGCGGCCGCCGCCGTTGTGCTCATCCTCAGCGCCGCGCTCGTCAGTCAGCACTTTCACGCACGGCGCCAGCAGGCGGCCGCCCAGCGGTTCGGACAGGAGCTGGAACGCATCGAAGGCGTGCTTCGCCACGTTCACATGCTCCCCCTCCACGATGTGGCGCCGACTGAAGAGATGATCCGCCGGCGTATGGCCACGATCGAGGAGTCGATACTCGAAATGGGCAAGGTGGGCGTCGGCCCCGGCGCGTATGCGCTTGGTGTCGGACATCTGGTTCTGGGGGAGCCGGAGAATGCGCGCGACAGATTGCAGACAGCCTGGGACTCGGGTTATCGATCGCCGGAGCTGGCCGGCGCCCTCGGTCACGCGCTCGGCGAGGTGTATCTCGAGGCGGTCGATGCGGCGGAAAGAATCCGTAATCCCGATCTCAGGGCGGCACGGAAGCAGGAGCTCGACGAGACCCTGCGCCAGCCGGCCCTCGATTTCCTGCGCCGTGGCCGGGCGGCCTCCGAGGAGGTCGACCTCCACCAGGGTGCCATGCTGGCGTTGCTCGAGGGTCGGTTCGAGGACGCGCTTGAGGAGGCGCGGGATTCCTACGAACGCCACCCGTGGCGTTACGAGTCCATGCGCCTGGAGGCCGAGATCCTGGTGTCGCGGGGGATGGACCGGGAGGAGCACGGGAAGATCGAGGCTGCTCGCGCCGACTACGTAGCAGCCGGCGAGGTTTACTCCCGCGCGCTCGAAATCGGACGGAGCGACGCCGGTCTCTACCAGGGCGAGGCGGCGCGATTGGTACGCCTCTTCAACCTCGAGCAGGAGAACGGGACGCTGCGGGAGGATCTCCTTGCCAAAGCGTTGGAAACGGCGGATGGCGCTGACATCGCCCGACCCGGAGATCCGCGGCCGGCCAATCTCCGGTCGAAGCTGTACTGGATGCGCGGGGACTTCGAGCTTCATCACGGTCGGGACCCGACCTCCTCGTTGGAGGAGGCGGTTCGGTTGGCCGAACAGGCGGCCGAGCTGGGACCGGAGAATCCGCAGGCGCCGATCAATCTCGGCATGATCTATCGCCTTCAAGGGAGCTTCGCGAGGCGCCAGGGGAAGGACCCGAGACCGTTGCTCGGCAGTGCCATCGCGGCGAGTGAGCGAGCCATCACCATCGATCCCGACTCGGCGGTGGCATGGCTCAACCTCGGCACTGCCGAGTACCTGGTTGCTGAGTACGAGTTGGCGTCAGGTCTCGACCCCATGAGGTCGCTCGAGAAGGCGGCGCAAGCCTATGGGGAGAGTATCCGTGTCCGGGAGACATTTGCCGCGCACTCGAACTCCGGTCTCGTTCACTGGCAGCGGGCCGAGTACCAGCAATCGCACGGTCAGGATCCAGCCGACAGCCTCGACGCGGCAGCCGGCTGCTTTGCGCGCGCCATTGAGTTCAACCCGTCGAAGGGATCGGTGCGCTCCAACCGGGGACTGATATTGCTCGAGCGCGCCGAGCTCGAAGCGGAGCGTGGGGGCGACCCGACACAGTGGGTGGAGCGGTCGCTGACCGCGCTCGAGCGCGCGGTGGATCTCATGCCCGAACTGGCGGCCGCTCACAACAACCTCGGCAACGCCCACAAGATGCAGGCGGTTGTGGAGATGGACTCGGGCAACGATCCTGGCCCCAGCCTCGAACGGGCGGTGGCCGCCTACGGTCGTGCGATCGAGCTCGACCCGAACCTTGCCTACCATTACAACAACCTCGGCTATGCCTGGGCGCTGCGTGCCGAGTACGAAACCATCGTCGATGGCGATCCCTACCCGGCCCTTCGAGAGGCACGCGCCCAGTTGCGCCAAAGCCTGACGCTGGATCCATCGATGGCGTTTGCTTACCACAACCTGGCTCTGTGCTGCCGCACCGAGGGTCGGTACCTGGTTGACCATGATCGGGATCCCTCTGCAGTTCTCGAGCGAGGACGGCGCGAGGCGCGTGCCGCAGTGGCCGGCAACAAGGAGCTGTGGGACCTCCAGCTGATGGAGGGGCAGCTCGATCTGATCGCGGTCGAATGGGCGCTCGAGCACGGTGGGCCTGTGGAGTTCTTTCTCACCGGTTTTGGCCGCCGTCTCGCAGCCGCCGAGGAGCTCAATCCAACAGCGCCCGGCATATACCTCCATCGCGCCCGCGCGGCGATGTTCCGCGCGCGCTGGCAGCTGAGTCACGAGGGCGATCCGACGGAGGCGCTCGCTACGGGTCTTCTCGCGGCAGATCGGGGTCTCGCGATCGACGCGACCGATGCCGAGTTTTTCCTCATCAAGGGTCGGCTGCTCCTGATCGAAGCGCTCGCGGCCGGAGAAGAAAATGCACGACACGAGGCCGCCAACCTTGCGGTCCATGCGCTGGAAGCAGCGGAGAGCTTCAATCCGCTATACGAGAAGACCTGCCAACCCCTGATAGCCGAGGCCCGAGGGCTGCAGAACGAGATGGTCGGGTAGCACGAAGCAATTAGCAATTAGCAATTAGGTATTAGGTATTAGGTATTAGCTCGGACCATCGCAACGACAACACGACGATTTTCTGAATGTCGGGCGAACAGGATGCAACGAGGCATCAATACCGGAACCCGGATAGAGGACGGCCGGCAAAGCTGCGATGAGCTAACTGCTAATACCTAATACCTAATACCTTCCAGCCCGGGCTGGATTGTGCGACCGGTTTCCGGGATAATGCTCTTCGCTGCCTCGGGAGGACTGTTGGACGACATACGAAGCTTCTGCATCATCGCGCATATCGATCACGGCAAGTCGACGCTTGCCGACCGGTTGATCCAGCACTGTGGCGCGGTGACGGATCGTGAGTTTCGGGACCAGATCCTCGACTCCATGGACATCGAGCGCGAGCGCGGCATCACGATCAAGTCGAACACGGTGACCCTCGAATACACCGCCCGGGACGGTAGGACTTACAGGCTCAACCTCATCGACACGCCCGGTCACGTCGATTTCTCGCACGAGGTGCGAAGATCGCTGATGTCGTGTGAGGGGGCGCTTCTGCTGGTCGATGCGGCGCAGGGCGTCGAAGCGCAAACGGTTGCCAATCTATATCTTGCCCTCGAGTACGACCTCGAGATGGTGCCGGTGATCAACAAGATCGACCTCCCGGCCGCCGATGTGGAGCGGGTCAAGGAAGAGATCGAGGAGGATCTCGGCCTCGATGCGGATGATGCGGTGCTGTGCTCGGCCAAGACAGGCGATGGCATCGAAGAGGTGCTCGAGGCCATCATCCAGCGTCTGCCGCCGCCGGCCGGAGATCCGGAAGCGCCCCTGCAGGCCCTGATCTTTGATGCCCAGTACGACCCCTACCGGGGCGTGGTGCTTCTGGTCCGGGTGATGGAGGGATCTCTCCGTCGGGGCCAGAAGATTCTCCTCATGCACACTGGCAAGGAGTACGACGTAGAGGAGGTCGGGCTGCTGCAGCTCAAGAGGGTCAAGACAGACGAGCTCGCAGCAGGGATGGTTGGTTATGTCATCGCCGGGGTCAAGGCGGTGTCCGAGATCGCCGTCGGTGACACGATCACCGATGTCGAGGCGCCTGCCGATGCACCCCTGCCCGGGTACAAGGAGGCCAAGTCGGTGGTCTTCTCCTCCATTTACCCGATGTCCACGGAAGAGTACCCGGAACTGATCAAGGCGCTGGAGAAGCTCAAGCTCAACGATGCCGCCTTGACCTACGAGAAGGACTCATCGGCTGCCCTCGGTTTCGGCTTTCGGTGTGGCTTCCTCGGCCTCCTCCACCTCGAGGTGGTGCAGGAGCGCTTGCGCCGCGAGTACGATCTGTCGCTGATTCTCTCAGCGCCGTCGGTGAGGTACCGCATCACCCTGACCGACGGGCAGGAGCTGTGGGTGGATAACCCCAGCCTCTATCCCGATCCCGGGTCGATCGACGGTGCCGAGGAGCCCTACATCAAAGCCTCGGTGATGATGCCCGAACGATACGTGGGAGCGGTGATGGAGCTGTGCCGTGACCGGCGAGGCGAGAACACCACCTTCAGCTATCTGGCGGTCGGTCGCGTCGAGCTGACGTCGGAGATGCCGTTGGCGGAGGTAATCTTCGACTTTTACGACCGCCTCAAATCGGTGACCCAGGGCTATGGTTCGTTCGACTACGAGATGATCGACTACCGGCCCACAGATCTCGTCAAGGTGGATATCCTGGTCAACGCCGAGGTGGTGGACGCGCTGTCGCAGCTGGTCCATCGTGACAAGGCGCGAGCGCGGGCGCTTCACTACTGCGAGCGGCTTGCCGACACCATCCCGCGTCAGCAGTTCAAGATCGCCATCCAGGGCGCGGTCGGTGGAGACATCATCGCCCGCAAGACCATCAACGCCTACCGCAAGGACGTGACCGCCAAGTGCTACGGCGGCGATATCAGCCGCAAGCGCAAGCTCCTCGAGAAGCAGAAGAAGGGCAAGAAGCGGATGAAGATGGTGGGGGCGGTGGAGATTCCGCAGTCCGCCTTCGTCGCCGTGCTCAAAACGGACAGAGATTGAGTTAGGAATTCGGAATTAGGAATGCCGCCCATCCCCACGAAATCCGAAATCCGAAATCGTTATCTTCTCATGAAGCCTTCTCCGTCGACGGGTGCCGGTCTCTACATCCACGTCCCCTTCTGCACCTCGGTGTGTCTCTACTGCGATTTCGCGGTGACGATTGCCGGTGAGGAGCGCCGCAACGCGTGGGCCGTCGGGGTGGTCCGCGAAGCGGAAATGTATGCCGACTGCGGTTTGACCTTCGATACCATCTACCTAGGTGGTGGGACGCCGTCGTCGGTGGTGCCGGAGCGGCTGGACTCGATATTCGTTGGGTTACGGGGCCAACTCGAGATCAACGAGGGAGCGGTGTGCTATCTCGAGGCTAATCCGGAGGACGTGACCCTGGAGACCACCACGCTGTGGAGGCAACTCGGGGTCGACGTCGTCAGCCTCGGCGTACAGTCTTTCGATGACGAAGCGCTTGGGTTCCTCGGTCGCCAACACTCTGCGTCCGTTGCTCTGGCGGCAGTGGAGATCCTGCTTGCGGCGGGGTTCCACACGGTATCGGTGGACCTCATCTACGGTCTCTCCGGTCAGACACCCGGGGGATGGAAGGCACAGCTCGCCAGGGCCGTGTCCCTTGGAATCGATCACCTCAGCTGCTACCAGCTGACGTTCCATGAGGACACCCTCTTCGGCCGCCGGCTGGCTCACGGTCTCATTGAGCAGGTGCCTGAGCGGGAGCAGGCAGAGCTGTTCTTTCTCACCCACGAGGTGCTGGCCGATGCCGGTTTCGAGGGCTACGAGGTCTCCAACTTCGCAGCCGCGACCAGGCACCGTTCCCGCCACAACCAGAAGTACTGGGACCACACACCCTATCTCGGTTTGGGCCCATCCGCCCACTCACTTGCGAACGGCCGCCGCTGGTGGAACCGGCGCAAGGTGCGGCAGTGGCAGACTGCGGTGGACTCGGGACGGCCCCCGATCGAAGACGAGGAGCGGCCGTCGCGCGAAGAGCTGCTGCTCGAGGCGTTGATGCTCGGGCTGAGAACCACCGACGGGGTCGATCTCAATAGGATTTGTGAGCGCCACGGCATCGATCTCCTGGCGACCAACGCGGCCACAATCGACCGGTTCTGCAAATCCGGTCACCTCCACATGGATGAGAGCCGCCTCCGCCCAACCCTCACCGGCCTCGCCATCGCCGACACCCTCGCGCGATCATTCAACCTTTAACCTGCACAGATCACCACCAAAACACCAAGTTCACCAAGAAAATCGTTCGGTTGAGAATTCAGCCCCTTGAAAAATTTACTGTCATCCCGAGCGAGGGAGTCCGACGACCGAGTCGATCCCCCGAAGCAGGGGATAAGCTGGTAAATCGGCATTCTCCTACTTCAGGGGGTCCTTCGACTCGCTCACTTCGTTCGCTCGCTTCCAATGACATGGGTGGGACTGTCAGTCTGAGGAGGACCAAACCCGCCAGCTCGCTATCGGTATCGCTATCGGTATCGCTATCGAATGGCCGGATTGGCACGGGGCACATCGATAGCGATTGCGGTTCCGATAGCCATAGCGATTTCAGGCCGGCCACCCGTTGTCATCGTTCGTGTTGTCGGCCCGCAAGGGCCCTGGAAGGCTCAGGATGACAGCTATCCGTTTTTTCATGAGGCTCAATTAGGAGCTTTTCACTTGAATCAGGGGAGATGCAGGCAGACCGTGAGATCGCCGTCTGACCCATTCCGAAAGCTAAGAATGAGATCTTGGTGGTCGTGGTGTCTTGGTGGTGAGTCCGGATCGAGAGGTCACCGGACTGCGAGCTCGTTTCCGGCCTGCTATTCTTCCTCGATGCCCGATGGCGAACCACTATTTGAAGCCTTTCGTGGGGGCGGTCTTCACGGTGAGGTGTCGGTCGAGCACCGACCCACAGACGTGGTGGGCGAGGTGACGCGGGTAGTGGACCCCTCGGCATCGGTGAAGACCATCCACTGGGGCCGCAACTTCATCTACGCGGCTGTTTTCGAGACTGCGGCAGGCTCCATCCCCGTGGTCGTCAAGCAGTTAAGGAATCAGGGCTGGTTCAAACGGCTCGAGAGAAAAACCCGGGGCAGCAAGGCCGAGCGCAGCTGGCGTGTGGCCAAGGAAATGGTGCGGGTCGGTCTCGCGACTCCGGATCCGTTGCTGTGGGTGGAGTCTGACGAGCCGGATGGTCCGTCATTTTTTGTAGCTCGATATCTCGAGGACGCGGTCGAGGTGCGGCAGTTCTTTCGGCGGCTCAACGGCGAGCCGGGCGCGGTTCATTTTCCTGAAGTTGACGAGTTCGTTTTCCTCCACCGCCTCGGCCGGCTGGCGCGAGAGATCAACGACGCTGGCATCCTCTACCGCGATCTATCGATGGGCAACATCCTGGTCGAGGAGGGTGAATCGGACCTCCGGCTCTCACTGATCGATTTCAACCGTGCCCGGATCGGTCGCCACCCCGGTGTGTATCAGCGAACCAGAGATATCTGTCGGTTGCCGGTTCTCCGGCGAGAGCACCGCGCCGCTTTCCTCGAGGGCTACTGGGGTCAGACTCCCGCGAGATGGAGCTTCCGCTGGTGGTTTTACGGTTTATCTGTTGACGGCTACATCCTCAAACACGCCATCAAGAAATCGCTCAAGGATCTGCGGCTGTGGGGGAAACACGCCCACAGCGGATCCCACCATCCCCACATTCCGGCCGCTGCCGCGGGCGCCGACACGCGCGACAGGGCGGTGTGGGATCATCTTTCGGACCAGCCCCATCAGCACGCGACTCGCGGCGAGAAGCTGGCGATCCGCCTCGCAGACAGTCCGGCCCACCTGCGCGACCTTGCGGTCGTTGCCGCGTCGGCGTCGCGGGTCCGGAGGCGGTATGGCGAGCTCAAGAATGAGTTGTACTCGGCGCCGGTTCCCTTCGAAGGAATTGGGCTCGCGGTCCGTCCATGGTCGGTAAATCCCGACGCCCACGTTCGCGGAATCGACGAACTCGGGGTTGGCCGGGTGCTGATTCGCCTTCATCCGTGGGATGTGGACCACGAAGAGGAGGAGCGTCTTGCCGAGGCCCTCGCGGGCAGGGGCCTTGAGCTCGCTTTCGCCATCCCGCAGAATCGCGATCTGGTGCGCGATCGTGCGCGCTGGCGGGCGGCGATCGAGGAATTGGCCGAACGATTTACTCCATTCGGCCGGCAGTTCCAGATTGGGCAGGCGATCAATCGTAGCAAGTGGGGAATCTGGACACGCGCCGAGTATGCGGAGATCTACCTCGAGGCAGCGGAGGTACTGCAGCGTCACCGTGGCGTCGAGGTGATGGGCCCGGCAGTGATCGATTTCGAGTTTCCGGCGTTGGTGGCGCTGGTCGATGGGAAGATTCCCGGCCTTCGCTTCGACATCGTCTCGAGCTTGCTCTACGTGGACCGTCGCGGCGCACCCGAGAACCGGCAGATGGGTCTCGACACAACGGACAAGGTCACCCTGCTCCGCGCCATCGCCGAAACCGGCCGCAACTCGAATGAGCGATGTTGGATCACCGAGGTCAACTGGCCGCTGTGGGAGGGGCCGCACTCTCCCGCCGGGAAAACCGTGGCGGTGGGCGAGGAGGAGCAGT
>JAOZUP010000160.1:0-901 GCA_029938595.1 Thermoanaerobaculales bacterium
GGGGTAATCGCCACCCCCACCACATTCGATGGCGATCTGTACCATAGCCTGGTTGATCGTTTCGGGCGCGATACGCAAATCATCAGCAATACCTGCCCAGGTCTTGCTACCCAAATCGAATCAGGAGATCTTAGCAGCAACACTACCCGCGATATTATCGCAAGCTGTGTAACGCCGCTTTTGGAACACGAGATCGACCACCTGGTATTAGGCTGCACGCACTATCCCTTTGCCACATCCATGATACAGGAGATCACTGGCCCCCAGGTAACCCTGATTGATCCCGCCCCCGCTGTTGTCGGGGCACGACCCGAAGACCCCTCCGGTGGATGGTTCGCCATCTGGAGGGCCAAATGGTGGCTGACCTCTGCAGGAGCGGTGCTGCTCGGCGTGTCTCTCGTCCGCTGGTACTCGCTTGCGGCCTGGAAGGCCGTAGTGATCGGCTTGCCAGCTGCGGTTCTTGCGTTCGCGCGACCTGAGCACCCGGAGCTGGCCTTTACTGTCGGAGTGATTGGTCTGGCCGTGGTCACAGCTCGTGACCCGGGAGAGCTAGGCCAGTGGTTCGCCTCGAGCTGGGGATATGCGAAACAGATCCTGCCCCTGCTGTTGGGCGGTGTGCTGGTCGCCGGCCTCCTGCTGGGACGGCCGGGGCACGAAGGGCTGATGCCTTCCGGCTGGGTGGAGACCGCGGTTGGTGGAAACGGGATCGCCGCCACGCTGTTCGCCTCCATTGCAGGCGCGTTCATGTATTTCGCCACGCTGACTGAGGTACCGATCCTACAGGGCCTGATCGGAGCGGGCATGGGGCCCGGTCCATCGCTCGCCCTGCTCCTGGCCGGTCCGGCTCTCTCCCTGCCAAACATGATCGTCATTGCCAGCGTCATCGGCTGGCGAAAAACCA
>JAOZUP010000160.1:911-7769 GCA_029938595.1 Thermoanaerobaculales bacterium
TTACTTTGGCCTGGTGGTCGTCATGGCCACCATTTCGGGCCTCATCTACGGAACATTCATCGCATAGGAGGTGCATCGTGAAGAAGCTCATTGTCCTCGGCCCAGGTTGCCCACGTTGTGAATCCCTGGCCAACCTGACCAAGCAAGCGGCCGACCAGCTCGGCATCGAGTACGAACTGGAAAAACTCACCGACATCAAACAGTTCATGGACTTCGGTCTCATGATGACTCCTGGACTCGTGGTCGATGGCGAACTCAGGGTTCAGGGCAAGGTGCCGTCGATCGACGACATCAAGGCCATGCTGGCGTAGGAGGCCATATGAATAGAACAGCTCCGCTCGTGGTGGTGTTATGCGCCGTCGTCGCTGCGATCTCGCTTTCGGTGGTCGTGCCCATGGCGATGGCAGAGGGACCGGCGCCACCGGAGGGCGAGGCGACCGACGGTGTCGTTGCCTATTACTTCCATGGAAACGTGCGCTGTGCGACGTGCAGGAAAATCGAAGCCTATGCGGATGAGGCCGTCCACTCGGGCTTCCCGGAAGTGATCGAGGACGGCGCTCTCGCGTGGCGGGTAGTCAATGTGGATGAGGCGGACAACAAGCACTTCATCCAGGACTTCCAGCTCGTGACCCGCTCGGTGGTGCTGGCGGAGTACAGCAACGGCAAGGTGGTCCGCTGGCGGAACCTCGACAAGGTCTGGCAGCTGGTGCGTGACAAAGAACGGTTTGTGGACTATCTGCAGATCGAGACCCGGACATTCCTCGGGGAGAGCTGATGGGCTCGGTGTGGCTGGCGGTGGGCACGGCGCTGTGGCTCGGGATCCTGACGTCGATCAGCCCCTGCCCGCTGTCCACCAACATCGCGGCGGTATCCTACGTTGGCCGGCGGGTGGGCAGCGGCCGTGCGGTGCTGCTGTCCGGCGTCCTCTACACAAGCGGCCGGAGCCTCGCCTACATGCTGCTCGGGGCGGCGTCAGTGTGGTCGTTGATGTCGATGGTGTCGGTTTCGAGCTTTCTGCAGGGGACCTTCTCGCGACTGCTCGGTCCGATCCTGATCGCACTTGGGCTTCTGCTGCTTGGCGTGTTTGAGTTCACGCTCCCCTCGCTGGGAGTCAATGACAAGTTGCAGAAGAGGGTCGACCGCGCTGGCGTGTGGGGCGCCGGCATCCTCGGTCTGGTCTTTGCCCTCGCCTTCTGCCCGGTGTCGGCGGGTCTCTTCTTCGGCGGCCTGTTGCCACTGGCGGTGGAGCAAAACTCACCGCTGCTTTTGCCCCTGATTTATGGCGCCGGTACCGCCCTGCCGGTGATCGTTTTTGCGGCGTTGCTGGCAGTTGGGGCGGGTTGGATGGGAAGGGCGCTGGACCGCGTGCAGGCATTCGAGATCTGGGCTCGACGAGTCACCGCGGTGGTGTTCATTGGCGTGGGGATCTACGAGACTCTGCGCTCGACGCTGTACCTGATCTGATCTCGGGGAATGACTTCTCACCGTCTCCGAGGAGTCTGCGAGGGGGTGTGACATGAGTCAGAAACAAGCAACCGCAGCAGCCGTGATGGCAGTCGTCGTACTGGCCGCAATCATGATTATGGCGTGGGTGAGCGGGCGCTGGGTGTTGACGGCAGCGCCGGTAGGATTTCTCTTTGGGTTCTTCCTCGAGCGGGCGGATCTGTGCGGGTCGTCGGCGATGAGCGAGGTGGTGATGATGCGCGACCCGCGCAAGCTGGCCGGTTTGTGGGTGGCGATCGCGGTCAGCATGGTGGCGTTCGCCGCCGGCTCGGCGCTCGGGTGGATCGAGCTCGCTCCCAAACCCCTTCTGTGGGCGAGCGCCCTGGTCGGCGGTGTGGTTTTCGGCATCGGTACCGTGCTCGCGGGTGGCTGCGTGTCGGGGGCGCTCTTCAAGGCCGGCCAGGGCAACCTCAACTCCATGGCGGCGCTGGCCGCCATCCCCGTTGGCGTATCGGCAGTCGCCTACGGTCCTCTGAGCGGGATCAACAAGGCCCTCCATCGGTACCTCGTGAGCGCCGACGACGGTGGCCCGGTGACCCTGGTCTCGCTGAGCGGACTGCCGTACTGGTTGCTCGCTGTGATCATCGCCGGCGCGACGGCGGCGGCGGCATTGTGGTTTTCGCGCGGCAGGCCTCCCGCAACCACGCCGTCCGTCGCCGGTGAGCCACCGCTCGCCGAACGCGTCCTCACCCGAAAGTGGAAACCCTGGCAAGCGGGGATCGCGATCGGTCTGCTGGCGCTCGTCGCCTGGCTGTCATCGGCGGCAAGCGGACGCAACTACCCGCTCGGCGTGACCCATGGCGTGCTCGATGTTGGCGTCATTCTCACCGACTCGGGATACGACTCGATCGTCAACGCCGTCCCGGCGGCAGCCCCGGCGGCGGTGCATTCGGCCAAGCACGTGGTCTGGTGGCTGGTGATCGAGGTCGTCTTCCTGGTTGTCGGCGCCTTCTTCTCCGCCCGCTGGCGCGGCAGCTTCCGGCTATTACCCAAACCGCCGGACGAGACCCTGGTCGCCTTCCTCGGCGGGTTATTGGTCGGCGCCGGCGCCGCCATCGCCGGCGGCTGTGTGATCGGCAACATCCTCTCGGGCTTCGCGCTGATGAGCGTCGGCAACCTGATCTTCGGCGCCGCCGTCCTGCTCGCCAACTGGGCGACGACCTACCTCTACATGATGGGCGGACCGGATCGGGGGTGACGGGTGGGGGCTGGCTTCTCGCCGCGCCGCCGCATCGTGCTGGCGGTCAGCGCCTTCGCCCTCGCCGCGTCGGCGGAGCGACCGGCTGCGGCCGAAGGCCGTCTCAAGCTTGACCTGGACATCCCGTTGACCACTGTGGCGGCCCATCCACAGAAGTTTCATCCGCGCCTCATGCTGCGCACCGAGCAGCGGTTCCGGGACCAGGGCCTCGTCTACTTCAAGCTCTTCGCCGGCATCGTGGTCAAGAACTCGATCCTCCTGATCGATTTCATAGCCGCCGCCAAGGAGCGCGGCGAGAGCACGTATGACGCCCTCATCGGCTCGGTGCGCATCCGCACCCGGCCGATCCTCATGACCGCGGTCGGTACCTCGGTCGGCATGATCCCGATCGCCATGGAGTGGGCGATCGGCCTCGAGCGCCTGTCGCCGTTGGCCATCGTCGCCATCGGCGGGCTCATGGTCTCGACCTTCCTGACCATGGTCTATGTGCCGATCCTGTACTCGCTCTTCGAGGACCTCCAGCACTGGGCGACGGGCCTCATGCGACGTGCGCGACCGCAGGTGCAGGAAGGCTGAGGAGCCGGGACGATGCATTACCTAGCGATCATCCCGCTCTTCTTCGTGATCGCATTCGTGTTCTCGATGCTCGGGATGGGCGGCTCGCAGATCTACATCCCGATCCTCTTTTGGGCCGGGCTCGACTTCAAGACGGCGGCCATCCCTCTGGGCATGCTGCTCAACGTCGTCAACTCGTCGTCGGCTGCCGTCACCTATGCCCGTAAACGCTTGATCGACTGGCGGATTGGTCTGCTCTTCGGAGTCGCGATGCTGGTAGCGGCGCCCCTCGGTGCGATGACGAATCACCTCGTACCCACCCCCGCGTTGATCGTCGTTTTCGCCGGCTTCACGGCTGCCGCCGGCATCCTGATGTGGTTCGGCAAACAGCCGAGCCGGCGATTGGAAGGCGGCGGCCGCACCGCCCTCGGCCTCGCAGGAGGCGGCAGTCTCGGTTTTCTCGCCGGACTGATCGGACGCGGCGGCGGCTCCTTTGTGGTGCCGATGCTCTATCTGGCGGGCGTCGAGGCGAAGACGGCCGCAGCAACCTCCGCTCTGGCCGTCACCTTCTCGGGCGCCTCGAGCTTCGTCTCCCACATCGCGACGGCCGCAACCCCCGACTGGCCCCTCTGGGGTAGCTGTGTGGTGGCTGTCTTTGCCGGCTCGCAGATCGGCTCGCGGGTGATGGCAGAGCGACTGCGTTCGCGCTCGCTGAAAAGGATCTTCTCCGTGGTCCTGCTGGCCGTTGCAGCCACGCTGATCATCAAAGACGTGCTGCTGGCGCCATAGACAACTGCCGAAAACGGCACGCAAGAAAGGAAACGACAATGTTCGAAGAACACCGCGAGATCGTCAACACCATCCATAACCTGAGCGAGGACGAACGCGAGATCCTGTACTCAGCGCTTAACATTCACGGCCACGCATGCGGCGGCATGCCCATGGGCTTCGTTGCCGGGATGGCTGCGCTCGAGGCGCTCGGCATCGAGCGCGAACGCAACATGGACACCGTGGCGGTGGTCGAGGTCGGCAACGGTCACGCCGCCGGTTGCTTTGTCGACGGCGTCCAGTTCGCCACCGGCTGCACCTTCGGCAAGGGCGTGATGAAGAAGGAGCCCAAGGGCAAGTGGAGCTTCCGCCTGATCGACAGGAAGAAGGGCAAGGCGGTCAAGGTGACCCTACGCCCGGAGATCCTGGCCAAGGCATTCGCCGCACCGTTCATCACCGAGTACCGCTGCAAGGGCGTCAACCCCACCGACATTCCGGCCGAACTGGGCCGGGCCGGCTTCACCCGGCCCTTTGGTCTCGCGCCCGAGCAGGTGTTCAGGGTCGAAGGCCCCTTCGACGTCGAGGTGCCCAAGGCCACGCCGTGCTTTGCAACCATCATCTGCAGCGCCTGCGGGGACACGGTGGCGGAGAGCTACGCCCGCCTCGAGGACGGCCGGCCGGTCTGCTCCGACTGCTGTCACTACGCGCGGTAGGTCACCCTCGGTCACGCCGAAGCCAAGGGTGGTGGCGGGTGGGAAGAGCGCAGCACATGGATCGCGCTTGTTGAGGAGGCCGTGTCCCGCAGATCCCACGACAGCGTCTTATCCCTGGCAGCAGGGAGCTCTGCCGGTCACATCTCGATGTCGGCAGGACCAGATCCGGAATGCGTCGCTTGACTCCGTACCTTGGTACAGAGTGTATCGTGGGCTCAGTATTGAGAGGTGGACTCAGTTCCATCGATCACTGGAGGTGCGGTATGAGACTGAGCAAATGGCCGATCACCGCCGCCGCCGGCCTGTTGATGTCGTTGATTGCAGCGGACAGCCCCGCGCAGGTGGTGGAAGCGCACGTCGTGATCGAGGGCATGTCGTGCCCGTTCTGCGCCTTTGGCGCCGAGAAGAAGCTGGCCGCGGTGAAGGGCGTCGACAAGGTTGGGGTCGAGATGAAGGAGGGGCGCGCCGATCTCACGGCGGCCGAGGGCCTCTCTATCGACATGGCGGCCGTCCCGAAGGCCGTCCGAAAGGCGGGGTTCACGCCGGGAGAGATCCGAATCGTGGCCCGCGGGACGCTGGTCACGGTGGGTGACGGGGTGGCCCTCCGCCTGGCGGGATCGCAGGAGACTCTGGTGCTGCACGCGATCCCCGAGCCCGAGATGGGCGAGGCCCAGCGGTTCGCCGACGGCACGACCGTGGTCGAGGTGACCGGCGTCTGGCAGGCCGCCGAGGACGGCAAGCAGACGATCGAGGCGACGTCGATCCGGGGGATTCCCGAATGAGAAGGGCGCTGATCGCAGTCCTGCTGCTTGCCGGTCTCGCGCTGCCGCAGCTCGCCAAGGCGGGTGCAATCACCTTTAGCACCGCCCTGCCGGTGGCCGAGGGCCAGGGGGTGCTGAGGCTGCAGCTCATCGGTGTGCGGGCGGGCGACGACCCGACCCCGCTCGACCGCGAGCTGCGGGTCAACGCGCTCGGGGTCGTCGTCGCCTACGGTGTGACGTCGAAGTGGACGCTCTTTGCCGCCGTGCCCGTGCGTGACCTCCGCCTCGACCTCGACACCCCGGTGGGCCGCGTCGCGCGCAGCGCGTCGGGTCTGGGTGACCTGCGCCTCCTCGCCCGCTACACCGTGCTGCAACGCGACGAGCCTGGCAAGACCCTGCGGTTGGCCCCGTTCGTGGGGTTCGAGGCGCCGACCGGCGCCGATGACAGGGGCGATGATCTCGGGCTCCTGCCGCTGCCGGTACAGCCGGGCTCCGGATCCTGGGATGCCGTCGCCGGCATCTCGCTGACCCGCCAGACCCTCGGCTGGGAGGCCGACGCCTCGGTGGCCTACACCCTCGCCGGGTCCGGCGACTGGTTCGATCTCGGTGACGAGGCGCGCCTCGACCTCTCCTACCAGCACCGGATCGCTCCCCGGAAGCTCGGCAGCGGCGTGCCCGCCTTCCTTTACGCGGTTCTCGAGAGCAACCTCGTGTGGCGCGGCCGGACCGTGATCGGCGGCATCGAGAACCCAGCCAGTGGAGGCACGACATGGTTCCTGTCCCCCGGCCTCCAGTACGTCACTCGCCGACTCGTGATCGAGGGCGTTGTGCAGATCCCCGTGGTCCAGAACCTCGGCCCCGGCGCGCTGGAGATGAACTGGGTCGCGAGGCTCGGCGTCAGGATCTACTTATGAGAAGGCGATCGGTCTGGGTCGGCGCTGCCGTGGTCGTGGTGGCGGTGGGGTGCCTGGCGGTCCGCGCCTGGTTCCCCGGCGCGGCCGAGCCGGGATACTCCGTCGCCGGCGAGTGGGGAGGGGAGGGGGACGGCCCCGGCCTGTTTGACGGGCCGATCGGTATCGCGGTTGCCGGCGACGGCCGGCACCGAGCTCACGCCGAGCTCCTTGGCTCGGACGGCGACCTGCGGGTCGTGCATGTCGAGCACGCTGATGTCGCACGACGGGCAGGCGAGCCGGCGAACCATTTCCACGATTGGATCACACGCGGGACAGCCCGCGCTGAACACCTCGATCAGTCTCTTGTCACTCATCTGACACCTCCTCGAGCGCGCCGAGCCCACCTGTCTCACCGGGTGCCGTCGCGAGGGTGGCGAGGCGCCGTGCTCAGTGGCGTTGACGATCCG
>JAOZUP010000160.1:7779-8682 GCA_029938595.1 Thermoanaerobaculales bacterium
CGGAGGCGTACTTGACGGTACGTCGAGCACCCCGAGGTGAGAAAACGACGGTGAGTGCGGTGCATCGCCAGCCGTAGCCGGCAGCTGGTGAGACATGTGGGCTAAGATCGGGCACTCGCTGGTCGGGCCGCTCGCCGGGCAGTCGGCGGCCAGTTTTTCGAGGGCCGACCGCATGGCCTCGAGGGAGCGGATCTTCTCCTCGATGTCGGCGATCTTCGCGGTCGCCTGGTCGCTGATCTGGCGGCACGTCGTGCCGGGTCGGATGCGCAGCTCGAGGAGCTCGCCGATCTCCTTGAGCGTGAAGCCGAGCTCCTTGGCGCGGCGGATGAAGCGGACCCTGTCGATGGCGCTCTCCGGGTACTCGCGGTAGCCGGAGTATCGTCGCGGCGGTTCCGGCAGGAGCCCCTTGCGCTCGTAAAAGCGGATCGTCTCCACCCCGACCCCCGCCCTTTTCGCCAGCTTTCCGATCGTCATCGACTCCATCGTTCCAACCTCCTACACGCATCATAAACCCCGTACCGAGGTACGGAGTCAAGCCTTTCGGGGTTGCCGGTTGGGTTGTATGAGGATCAGTCCCCGTCTTCCCGCTGTCGCTCGGCCAGCGTTTCTTGCAGGAGGTCAAGCACCGCCCGGTCCTCAACCATGTTTGGGCGTCCAGAATGTGTCGACGAAATCCTGGAGTGCCGCGAGACGATCCTCGGGGGATAGAGAAAGGGCCCAGCGGATCTGCTCGAGGTCGCTAAAAGACAAGGCTCTCTCCGCCTCAGCCGGATCGTGCGGTTCGATATTCCGGACTTCTGCGCCGGCCTTTTCGCCTGGTTCGTTCATCACCGCCAGTTTATAAGCGACGCTCCGCGAACCACGGGTAGATGGCCGGCAGCACGAGGAGGGTGAGGACGGTCG
>JAOZUP010000161.1 GCA_029938595.1 Thermoanaerobaculales bacterium
TCGCGAGAAGAACACCCGCACGCCCCCCTCCGGCGGCCGTCTCGGCGCTGCGGATGAGGGGTTTGAGCGGTACCCAGATTGCCGCCAGCATTGCTGCAGTGACCGCTACGGCAACCACCACGAGCCGTGCGTAGCGCCACCACCAGACGATTCCGTGGCCGAGGATCTCTGCAAGTTGGACGCTGGCGGCACCTGCGCCTTTCCACCACCGCACCACCCCCCCATGCCACAAGACCGACCACGCGAGGAGCGCGAGGACCCCCGAACCCAGGGCGAGGGCGAGCAGGCCCGCAACCGGGCGGATCACCTCGACCAGAATCAGCATGCTGTCACCCGGCGGCAGGGGGCTGTCCGGCAAATTGGCGCGGGTCGCACCGACGGCCCGATTCATCACCAGTTGCGCTGGCACAAAGACAGCCATTGACATCAGCCACACTGCCGCAACCAACTTGCGCAGCCGCAGTGCGAGACGAAGTCCGGATCCCGGGGACGGTGTGTCGGCCACTCTCAGCTCCACTTCAGAAACATATTGCCGGCAATACCGAGAAACTCTCGCACCCACCACAGGGGATGATCCTCGCGGGCCGGTTTGTCGCGCCAGTAATTGTCGGCGCGTCGGGTCTCGAGCGCCCACACTCCGTCGGGATCCACAACCACCTGCGCCAGCCGCTCGGACCCCTCGAGCCTCCAGCTCACCCAGCGTTCCTCACCCCCCCACGTGCGCCGTTCCGAGGCGCCGTCGGCCCATGTCAGCTCGACATCCACCGGCCCGATAAAATCGCCGAGCCGCGCCAGCTCGACATCCACCTGCCAAATGTCGGAATCAGCCGCTTCGTCGTCGGCACCGTCGGTCTCATCTCCCTCAATAACGTGCCACTCGCCGCCGTCCCAGGAAAATCCTCCAGCCGTCTTCGGCGTGCGCTGGCGCACCGATGTCACCGCCCAATCGGGAACGGCGTCGCTCCAGATCGCCTGCTCGAAGAACGGGCCCAGATCCTGCTTCGACGCATCGCTCAGGGCCGCCACCAGATCACGACCCGACGGGTGGTGGAAGGCATTCCGGTCGACATAGGACCGCAGGCCGCGGGCCATCGCCTCGGGGCCGATTAGACCCTCGACGGTGCGCAGGACGACCGCGGTCTTGGGATACGAAGCGAAGAAGTATATCCACCGCCGCCGGTACTCCCACGCCCTCGTGGCCACCTTGACCGGCACCCGGGGAAATACCAGGGCGAGGCGCTCTGCGCCCCAGTAGGGGAAGGGCCGGATCTCCGGCACCAGCCCGTCGGCTGCGATCACGGTCATGCACTCGAGCTCCGCGTAGGTGTTGACACCCTCGTCGAGCCATCCCCGCTCGAACTCGTTGGAAGCGAGCATTCCCTGGAAGTACTGGTGGCCGAACTCGTGCACCGTCACCGTCTCGATGTCCGACGACCACGAGAAGGGGGGGTAGGCGTCGAGACGGTCGGCGCCGGTTGTGAAAAAGGTGGGGTACTCCATCCCGCCGGCCTCCCCGGCGCCCACCGGCGGCGACACGATCGTCACCTGAGGATACGGATACGGCCCGTAGAAGAGACCGAACCATGCGACCGAGAGCCGCGCCGCCCGTACCATGCGCGGGACGAGGACGCGCTGGGCTCGGGGCACGATAAGGCGTAGACGCATCGGCGGCAGCTCGAGCTCGGCGGCGCTCAGACCGAGGAGCGTCTGCGCCCGTTCGAGCCACCGCATCGGCACGTCGCGGCCGGGAGAGAAGTCGGTCTCCACAACCTCCATCAGATCCGGGGGTGCCGTGCACCACGCAAAGTCGTGCACTCGTTCGGCGCGATACACCACCGTCCGACGCCCACCATCCGCCGGAGCGCTCCCGGTCTCAATCCCTGTGGCGCCAAGGACCCAGTCCTCCGGGAGGGTGATCGACACTCGGTAAGCACCAAAGTCGGCGAAGAACTCCGACGAGGCGTGAAACTGGTGGCAGTTCCACCCCTCATCTCCCTCGAAAACGCCAATCTTCGGGAACCACTGGCCGACGAGATGGAAGTCGCCCTCGAAGCCGGTGCGCGCGATGATCCGCGGCAGCTGAGCCGAGAACTCGAGCTCGAGCTCGACGACGCCGCCCGGCACGACGACCCGCGGCAGCGCCACCCGCGCGACACTGAAGTCAGCGGGATTATCGTCATCCGGGCGTACGAACTCCAATCCCGGCATCAGGTCGGCGCCGTCATCGAAAACCATGCTCTCGATCCGCACCCATCCCCAGCCATCCGTCAGTGCGACCCGGTTACGAAGCGAGCTGCCGTGCAGCTCGCGCATGAAGGTGGTGTCTGAGCTTGCGAAGGCGTTGAGATAGAGGTGGAAGAAAATTTCGTCGGTGGGGGCGCCGGTTGTATTGGTCCAACGAATTCGCTCGAAAGCCTGGAGACGATGGGCGGTTGGATCGAGGCTGACTTCGATCTCGTAGTCAACAGTCCCGGCATCGATCGCCGCGGTCGGTCCCAGGGTCAGCGCCGCCGCAACGAGCGCGAAACACAACCAGCCGGGCCGATGAACGAATTGCAGGGTCATCGACAAAGTGTACCTGAGCCGTTAAGCCCGCATATCTCACCAGCTACCGGACTGGCCAACCGGAAGGAAAAGCACTACATTGGGAAACGGAGATTATTGTGCGACGAATTCTCACCGTCATTGTGCTGTTGATGGCACCGAATATTGCGGGAGCAGCGGATGTCGATTTCTCCATCAACATAGACCAGATCTCTCTGACGCCAAGACCCACTCCCAAAAAAGAAGCACAGCTGGCCGTGTGGAATTCACCGATGGGCCGGTTGATGCACAACTTCAACCAGCAACAGGCCTGGGTGATGCGGGGAACCATGCCGGGAGGCGAACGGGTGAATGGCCTCGCCGTCAGCGTCAAGGCGCAGAACGGCCTTCCCCTGCACGTGCTTACTTCCACGATGCAGGCGAGCACCAGTGTCAGCGAGTCAAGGGTCGCCGTCGTCCGCTGGCCGTGGAGCGTAGACGAAGAAGATCCGGTGATGGCTCTGGACGAACAGCTCTCAGTCCTTCTAGGGCAGCGCCTGAGCGGAAGCCATTAGGTCCGCCTCGTGCAAATTTCATGGTTCGGCGTGGGCGGGTATAAAACCCGCCCCTACAATTTTTCAGAACAAACCGTAGGGGAGGGTTTTACACCCTCCCCACCAAACGACTGAAATCTCGAACAACGAAGAAATTTTTCAGGCGCCTCAGTTCAGACCTAATTGCTGCGCTCGCTTTAGAGCGCCTCCTTGAGATTTTTCGATACCTTGAAGCGCACGCTCTTCGAGGCCGAGATGGTGATCGCCTCTCCAGTTGCAGGATTGCGGCCTGCACGGGCCGGGCGGGCTGTGACCTGAAAGGTGCCGAAGTTGGGCACCGTCACCTTGTCGTCTTCCGCCAACGCCTCACTCATGAGCTCGAAGAGGAGATCGTAGGTCATCGCCACCTGGGTCTTCGGGTACCCGGTGAGTTCGGCGACCCGGTCTACCAATTCTGCCTTGCCTGCCATATTTCCTCCTCGGAACTCTCGACCACCCCAACGCTACCGCGGACCCGGGTTGCCGGTCAAGATGGAATAGCTTCGGCCTTGATCTGCGTTGCACCGGACGACATGAAAGATTCACCCATTCTGGTTTTTCTGTTAGCGCTCGCACTGCTGCTGTGTGCCGCCACGATCACCTATGCCGAAGGAGAGGGAAAGATGATTCCAGTTGGAGATCCGTTCGTCGACTTCGACCTTCCCGCCGATAACGGCACCGTCGTCCGGAGCACGGACCTTGCAGGACGACCGTTCCTGCTCTTTTTCTACCCGAAGGCCGACACCCCCGGCTGAACTCTCGAGGCCAACCAGCTGCGGGACAGCTGGACCGAGCTTCAGGAGCTGGGAGTCGAGGTGCTCGGCGTTTCCTACGACACGCCGGAGAAGAACCGGAAGTTCGCTGAGAAAAACGAGCTGCCCTTCCGGCTGCTGTCGGACGGCGATCATGCCCTGGCCAAAAAGGTGGGAGCATCACGCACCCTGATTCCGTTCGCAAAGCGCATCTCCTACCTGATCGGCGCCGATGGGACAGTCCTCGCAGCGTATCCGAAGGTGGATCCCGCGTCGCACGCCCGAGAGGTGCTGGAGGATTACCGGGCATTGATCGTCAGCGACGATTGAATACTCCCAACGCGCAAGCTGATTCTTGCGACATTGAAGGTCTGAACGTTGAACAGTGAGAACGTTCCAACCATCCCTGCCCGCCTATCTCATCAATGTTTGTAGCAGGAGATCAAGAGATGATGCGGGCTATACTCGTGACGTGCCCATAGCAGGCTCAGAAATTGTCGGACCGCCATGAAGACCGGCAGGGTGTTTGTCGCTACCGAGATCGCCGGACCGAGGGTGCGCCTCGTAGCGGTGCTCGCGGCGGCGGCTGTCGGCCTTTCGGTTGCGGTGCTCCAGACTGCCGTCCAATGGCAGGGCGACCGTACCGAGTATTTGATTCTTGCTTGCATCAGTGCCTTTCTGGCGACTCTCGCAACCTGGTTCTTCCACGTCCGCTGGAAGCTTCTCCATGACCTCTTCGATCGCCGGGTCAAAAATGTGTATCTGCCAATCGCCTGTCATTTCTGGTTGTTGTTGACGCTCGAGGCACTTGTCCAATCGCAGGATATCCGCGATACGTTCGTCGCATTTTCGTGGGTCATTTCCCAGACCCTGGCGGCGGCGGTCCTCCTCTTCACCTTTCGCGGCGGCAGGGAGGACAGTTCGAGGACCCGCGCTCTGCGCACTGCGGCCGCCCTCGCAGTCGCGGCCGTCGTGTGGGCGATCTTCTTCTCTTTGCGTGATCACGGGTTGGTGCGGGGCATGGCTCCGTTGGAAGCCGGTCTGGCGACGGTGTTCCTCCTCGCAGCAGTCGTGCCCATGCTGGGCGGGCGCGAGCAACGCCAGCCGCGCGAGGTCTGGCTCGGCGCCGCATTCCTCCTGACCGCCGTTGCGCACATCGATCTCTCGTGGTCCAGACAGCCGTTTGACAGTCCCTTCATGTGGGGGTACGTGCTCCTCGGCTTCAGCCTCGGGGTACCAACGGTCGCCGCGGTCTTCGAAAACGTCACGTTGTTGGAGTCCCAGACCGCACTCTCGGACCGCCTGAAACGCCTCCGCCATCGGGTCGAGATCCTTCTCGACTCGCTGCCGATTCTGGTCCTGTCGGTGGATCGTGACCGCAACATCCGTTTCGCCAACCGGGCAGCAAGTCGTCTCTTCCAGGTCCCAGCGGGAACGGGCGACACCAACGACCGCCCCATGTGGATGGAGCGCATCCACCCCAACCACAGACCGCAGGTTTACGCCGCCATCCCCGCCGTGCTCGAGGGAACCAAGGGACAGTGGGAAGAAATCGTACGGGTCGAGGGTGCGGACGGCGATATTCATTGGCTCAACACCCAGATGCACCCGGTGGTCGATCCGGTGGTTGGCGAAACCCTGATCCAAATTGTGGCGACCGATGTCACCGACCTCCACCTCGCCCGGCGCGCGGCCGAAGGGCGCCAGACACGACTCGCCTTCCTCTCCGGCCTTGCACAAACCCTGGCCGGAGAGGTCGAGGAGCAACGAATTCTCGAGCGCTTTCTCGAGACGGGGCGGAAACTCCTCCCACTTCAATCGTTGCTGCTCTACCGGCCGCTGTCGGACGGTAGCGGATTGAAGCTCGAAACCGGTACCGGACCGGGCGTCGAGACGTTTGAAGAGGACCGCTTTCACCCCATCAAGGCCGGAGATCACCCTTGTTGGACCGCATTTCACAACGGCTTGCCACAGACCACGTTGGCCTCTACCGCCCTGCCCTCGGAGCTCGCCGAGTGGCTTGCCTCGGAGCACAATATCCGGCACTTGAGCTATCTGCCGCTGATGGCGGCTGGACGATCGGCCGGTGTTTTGCTCGCCACCTCATCCAGCCAGCTCGACCTGGCCGCCGAGAACATCGAGCTTCTGACCCAGGTCGGCTTCTTGCTCGGGGGCGCCGTCTCGTTGTCGCAGCTGGTTCGGGAGCTGGATGAGCAGCGCGCCGTGGCGTTCGAGGCGTCGCGGCTGAAGTCTGAGTTCCTCGCCAACACCTCCCATGAGCTGCGAACCCCACTCACAGCCATCCTGGGATTTCTGCGCCTCATCATGGACGGGGCGGTGAAGGATCCCGAGAAACAGCGGGAATTCCTCAAGATCGCACATGAGTCGGCGGAAAGCCTGCTCAACATCATCAACGACGTCCTCGACCTCGCCAAGATCGAGGCCGGGCGGCTGGAAGTCCATTTCGCACCAGTGCCGGTGCGCACGGTCCTCGAAGATGTCGAGACGCTGTTCAAGCACCAGATGAAGAGCAAGGGCCTCGTGTTCCGGACCCGGGGCGCCGACAGCAAGCTCGTCCTTTGGACCGATTCCGACCGCACCTCTCAAGTGCTCACCAATCTCCTCTCCAACGCCTTGAAGTTCACCGAACGCGGTGGATCAATCACCGTCTCCTGTGCCAAGCTCGATGGACAGATCGTGTTCGCGGTCGAGGACACGGGAATTGGTATTCCTGCCGAGGCGCTGGAGAGTGTCTTTTCGTCCTTCTACCAGGTGGACGGCTCGACAACCCGCCCACGCGGCGGGACCGGGCTCGGTCTCACCATCTCACGCCGCCTCGCTGAACTGATGGGTGGCACCCTCGAATTGTCGAGCCACGGCGATGGCTTCGGAACAACCGCCCGACTCATCTTGCGGGAGTTCACAACCGACCATGAGGCCACCAACCTAGAGCCGAGCGCACCGGTCTAACCCGCTTTTCTCACCGGGTGTCTACTACAGATCGGCAACGAAATGAACCCTCTTGTCCATGGGCGGGGCATGCCCCGCCCATCAGCCCTCGGACAACAAAATGGCGGTAAGTCGCATTGTCGGCGCACGACTATTTTGTTGCCCGAGGGCTTGACACTACATAGAATTTATGTATATTCCTAAATGGTTATACGTAGATTGAGGAGGCGTCGATGCATGGAATTCGACTCGGTCTTGTCATCACGATGGTCGCAACTGCGGCGGTCAACGCCCAGGAGTTGACCATAGATGCCGCGGTGGACGCCGCGCTGCTCAATAATCCGGAGGTTGCGGCCGCACGGGAACATGCTGCGGCGGCCGATAAACGACTCGACGTAGGCAAGAGCTATCGGCTGCCGAAAATCGGTCTCAGCGAGAGCTTTGTCTACACCAACAACCCCGCGGAGGTCTTTGCCTTCTCCCTCAACCAGGGCAGGTTCGACATGGAAGATTTCTTCCTCTCGGATCCTAACAACCCGGATCCGCTGTCGACCTTCATCACCAGACTCGATCTCGAGCTTCCGATCTACACCGGTGGCAGACTCTCCGCGCGAATCGGCCAGGCTGAGGCCATGGCCACTGCCGAGGAAATCACCTTCTCCCACACTCGGGAAAGGGTTTCGTTCGAGACCATCACCGCCTACATCAACCTCGCCAAGGCCCGCGAGCACCAGGCTTTGCTCGAAAAGGCGCGGGCGACAACTGCCGAGCACGTCAGGCTGGCGGAAAAATACGCGGCCCAGGGGGTCATCCTCGACGCCGACGTCCTTCAGGCGAGAGTCTACCTCTCTGAGATGGATGACCTCTTGACCCAGGCCACCAACGGTGCGCAACTCGGGCAGGCCGCCCTCAACTTCCAGATGGGTGCCAATCAGGCTCTGCCACGGATGTTGGCGCCCCTCCCTCCAGCGGCCCCGGTCGTCGGAAAGCTCGACAACTGGATGGCGGCTGCAATCGAGGACCGCCGGGACCTCGCCGCGGCACGGCGCAAGCTCGAGGCCGGCCGTCTCGAGGAGAAGGTCGCTCGACCGGGCTACATCCCAGAAATCGCGGTTCTCGGCCACTACGATCTCTACGACGACAAAATATTCGGCGCCCACGGCCACTCCGGATCAGTGATGGCGGTCGCCAGGATCACCCTCCTGGGCGGCGGTTCGGACACCGCCGCACGAGCCGCCGCCCGCCACGAAACCGCTTCGTTCGAGGCCGATATCCACCGCTTCGAGGAGGGGGTGCGGCTCGAGGTGCAGCAGGCGTGGCAGGATCTCCAGACTGCTCGTTCCCGTCACACAACCGCCGCCAGCTCGCTGAACGCGGCCGAGGAGGCTGCACGGGTCCGCGAGAGTCGCTTCACGCATGGCCTGGACAAAATGATCGACCTACTCGATGCCGAAACGGCCCAGCGTGAGGCCGAGATGCGCGAAATGGTCGCCCGATACGATGTCGCCCTCAACACCCACCGTTTGCGGTATGTGTCCGGCGCGACCCTGATTCCCGACCTAGGATGAGCATGGAGGAGTCCAAATGAACGTCCGAACCCTACCCGTAATTGCCCTGGCGCCGTTCGCCGCCATCTTGTTTATCACCGCCTGCGGGCACGATGAGTCGCACTCCACCGGCACAGGCCTCGAACCTTTGAGCGTAAAGGTCATCCAGGTTGCACGGGTCACCGCGCCCAAGCCGATCAACGTCCGCGGCACCGTGCAGGCGGCGCGACAGGCCGAGGTGTCAAGCCGGGTCATGGGCCCGGTGGTGGCCCTCAAGGTGCGCGCCGGCGCCAAGGTCG
>JAOZUP010000162.1:0-4002 GCA_029938595.1 Thermoanaerobaculales bacterium
GGGCGAGGTCGACGGCTCCGACGAGAGCTTGCTCTCGGAGGAGACGTTGGCCGAGCCCGCGTGTCCGGGCGGACACGGAAGCAGGTCAGTTCGCCTCGACCTCCAGCCGATGTCCGGCGGAATAGGCGGTGAACTCGGGCGCGTACATTGACTGCAGGACAGCGGGGCCTACGCGGAAGGCGCCGGCCATATTGGCGCGGAGCCGGTATTTGAAGGTGTACTCACCTGCCGGCAGCCACTCGAAGAAGAAGTTGGTGCCTGAATCTCGGATCTCCTCGTACCAGGAGATGCCGAGGTCCCACTTGTACTGCGAGTGCAGGGTCTCGGGCTCGAAGCCGGCGCCCCGGGGATCTCGCAGGTGGACGTACTCGGCCGCATGTTTGGCGCGGATCGAAAGCCGCACCTCGATCTGGTCGCCGACCGCGATCTCCTCACCGTCGGTCAGCGGCCGCAGTACCCAACCCGAGCCGTTGTTGAAGCGGCGGAAGTAGCTGCGCTCGACCGCGAGGAGATCACCCCGCGCTTCGTCGGGCAATCGCTCGGTCGAGAAGTGCCAGGTGGCGGAGGCGAAGGCGAAGCCCTTGGACGGCTTCTCGACGACGATCGTCGACATGGTCTTCGGATCGATCTTGTCGCCGGTCACGATTACGCGGTTGCGGCCGCCGGTGTACTCGTCGGGCTCGAAGACGAAGTGGGTGGTTTGCGGGCCAATTGCGACCGAGATCTCCTCGCGCACCGCCAGCGCGTCCTCGTGCCGGAGGTAGTAGGCGAGCGAGTATAGGACCTCGGCGGTGGCGCGAGTCGACTTCCAGTGATTGAGCTTCTTGTTGAGCAGAAGCCAGTGGACGAGACCGTGGCGGCGGCCGTCGTCAGGCTCCAACTCGGTCAGAGTGCGGAGCGCAAAGGCGTGGGTCTCGGTGGTGTCGTTGTACCAGAGCCAGGCGCGGTCCTCCGGCGCCCAGTAGGTGCCGAGGTCGGGATCGTTTTTCGCCGAGTCCATGACCGCATCGAAGACCAAGACCGCGTCGTCGTGCCGGCCGGCTCTCTCGAGGGTGAGCGTGAGGTAGCCCTTGGTCAGCGGTGAATGCTGCCGCCAGTGGCGGAAGCTGAAGTCGAGCATCCGTTGCCGATCATCCTCGGTGAAGACGCCACCGGTCCACGACTCATCGGGGTAGTTGGAGAGCGTGTAGTTGAGGAAGGTGATGGTCTCCCAGCAGCAGTCGCCGCCTATCATCAGATCGACCCACTCGTCGATGTAGTGGCGGTGCATGTACGCCCATGCGCGGTCCGTGACTTCCTTTGGCACTTCGACCCCGAACTCGAGCCCCTTGGAGAAACCGTAGAGGATATAGAGCGTCATCCAGGGTGAGGGCGGTCCGCCGGGGAACCACGGGAAGGCACCGATCGAGGTCTGGCTCTTCTTGAGCTTGGCCAGAGCGGCGTCGCGCTGGGCGCGGGTGATCTTCGGGTCGAGTACGTTGATCAGATCGTCGACGTCCTCGCCGCCACCACGGGCGGTCTGAAGCCATGGAGTCTCGACAAGCTCCATCTTGCGGTTGGGGTCGTCGGCCTCCCAGGCCTCTAGGCGGGTCTCCCGCACCGCCAGCTTTTCGGCCATCCGCTCCACCGCCGGGTATTGATCGAAGAGGCTGCCGACGATGCCGGTGGATAGGAAGCGGTTCAGAGTCTGTTCGGTGCACTCGTAGGGGTAGTTCACCAAATAGGGCAGCGCGTTGAGTACCGAGTAGAACAGCTGCGCGTCGATGGTAACTACGAGCTGGTCGTTGATCAGGCTCGGGTCGTCGCCAGCGGCCATGTCGGCGAAGTGAAGCTCGCGGCGATCGGAGTCATGGAGGGTCACAAAGCGCGACTGCATGAGGTGCATGCGCCCTGGAAGCACGGGCAGCGGCCGCAACTCGCCGTCAGAGAAGGCGCCGGCACGGGCAGTGACCTCAAACGCCACGGTACCGACCCGGGCGGGAACATCGAGCGAGAAGCTGAGGTCAGTGCCCTTGCCGGCTTCAACCGAAAACGCCACGCCTGACGTTTCTTCGGCTGTGAGACCGAAGAGCGGGCGCAGGTCCTCATGAGTTGCGGGGTCGAAGATCTTGAGGTTGAGAGCGCCGTCGAATGATTCCTCACCGGCGTTGTTGACCACGACCTTGAGCTCGGCGCGGTCGCCCTCGCGCAGGAAGCGCGGCAGGTAGGGCCGCACCATCAACTCCTTGACGCTCGCCGCCTGCCGGGTCACCGAGCCGCCGCGAAGGTCTGCTGTGACAGCATGCACCCACAGGTTCCAATCGGTGACCGAGTCGGGAACCTCGAACTCGACCGTCGCCGAGCCGTCGTCCGACAGCAGCAGATGGGGCTCCCAGAAGGCGGTCTCGGAGAAGTCCGAACGAAGTTCGACCGACGGTTCTTCACCGACCGTTGCGGCCTCACCGCCAACTTGGTTGAGGTCCGCCCTTCCTTCGTCCTTACGTTTCACCTCGTCCGCCTCTTCCTCAGCCATCGGCGCAGGCGCCGCGGCGTCCGCCAGCACCATGCTCGACTCCATGGCAACGCCGGCCTTCATCGCCCGGTAGCGCCCCCGCCGGCCCGGACCGCCGATGCCGTAACCGTCGAGCGCTTTCAGGTAATCACCGTGCAGGTTGGGGTAACCCGGCGGACCGACAAGGTCCGATCGGCTCCACACCTGCTGCGCGCGGCCGAGGTTGTCCCACAGCCCGGCCACGGCGGTACGGTCGGGGTAAAGCGAAAGCGGGTTCGGCGGCGTGTGGGGGGCGAAGATGTCGAGCGAGCGGTCGTACATGTAGGCCAGCAGCTCGGCGGTCTCTGTGTCCACCGAAGAGCCGTCATGGGCTCGCACGGTGACGGTGAAGGTCTCGCGCGTGCCGGGGCGCATAGTGTCGCGAAAGGTGGCGAAGTCGAGCTCGAGCCGCCGGTCGTCCCACGGAACGAAGACCCGCGCGGTTTGCCGAACCAGCTGGTGGTCGCGGACCAGAGTGAGAGCGGCCCCGAAACCACCGCGATTCTCCGCCGTGATCGGAAACTCGATTACGCTCGAACGCCCGGCCCCGATCACGCGTCGCTCGACCCTCCGCCCGTCGCGGAAGATCTCGAGCACCATCTCCTGCGCCTTCAATCCGGTAAACACGAAGAGACGGGCGGTCTCCCCCACCGCCGCGGACGACCGGTCGAAGCGCAGCAGCGCCGGCAGCGCGAGTTGGGTACGCCGTTTACCCGCCACCACCAGGCTTTTTGTCGTCGAGAACTCGGCACCGTAATCGTCCTCTGTGGAGTAGACCAGCCGGTAGGCGCCGGCTGAGAGCCCGGGCAACGGGAGTTCGGCGGCGCCGTCCTCACCGTGGGCCAGGTCTCCGGACGCCACCTCCTCGCCCTCGTCCCAGAGGGCGAGCACCGCCTCGGGGTCGTAGCCGTGCTGCCACCGCGGACGTATCCGATCGCCGGGGGTTCTGTACGCGTCGTCATCGGCGGGCGCGGGCAACGGCTGATCGGCCGGGGTCAGGGTCTCCGGCGGTTGTTCGAGGCGCACAAGCCGCCACGACCCCGCACCGGCGCGCGGGGCGCCGTCGAGGTCGGTGCGGAGGACCCGCACGGTGGCTGCGTCGTCGGTCATGTGGAAACCGAGGTCGTCGACGATGCGCGCCTCGACCGCCACGAAACCGAGCCGGAAGATGCGCTCCGCGGAGCGGGTCTCGCCCCCTTCATCGGTGACATCAACCGCGAGACGGTATCGATAGGTGACGCCCCGTTCGGCCTCGCGCTCGTCGGCTTCCGGGGTGAATGCGAGGTGGAATTGCCCCTCCTCGTCGAGACCCGTTTCGCCGGCCGCCACCACCTGTGTCTGGTTCGAGGCCGAGGGGTACCACCAGGACCACCAGCGTGGGTAAACGGGCTCGCGGGTGACCCGCCACGTGACCGATCCGGTCACCACCGGCAGGCCGAAGTAGTAGCGCACATCGCCCTCGAGCGCCGCCT
>JAOZUP010000162.1:4102-8654 GCA_029938595.1 Thermoanaerobaculales bacterium
CCGGTCACCACCGGCAGGCCGAAGTAGTAGCGCACATCGCCCTCGAGCGCCGCCTCGCGGTTGAGGCGCAGCGGGTCTTCCGGGTCGGTGATCTCCACCTCGAAGGTGGGGCGTTTGTACTCCTCGACCCGGATGTAGCTCTGCCCCCCGACCGAGGTCCGGATGCGCCAGCGCCCGAGGAGCCGGCCGGCCGGGATCCCGAACTCGCCGCTCGCCGATCCGAAGACGTTGGTCGTAACCGTCGCCGATGCCACCTGCTCGCCGTTGGCGTCGAGCAGCTCTACGTGGAGTGGAGCGTTCGCCACCGTCTGGTACTCGATGTCTTCGCCGCCGCCGCGATAGGCGACGGCCTTCCAGTAGAGCTTTTGCCGCGGGCGGTAGACCGAACGATCGGTGTAGATCAGGGCCGAGCTCGAAAACCCGCGTTCGCCGTCGCCCTGCTGGTAAAGCCGGTTGGCGTCGAGGGCGAGGTCGTCGCCGTGACGCCCAACGATGAAGTACTGGTCGTGCTTCCAGTGGAGCTGGTCGAAGCGCACCCTGCCGTCGTCGCCGGTCCGCAGCCGCTCAACCTCGTGGTGGCCGCGCCGGTAGTCGTAACGGTAGAGAGAGACCGTCACACCATCGAACGCGCGACCGCTCGCCCCCGAGCGTGCGGTCACCTCATAGCCGCCCTTGACCTTGCGGGTCACCAGCACCAGGTCCGAGAGGATGAAGCTCTGGGCCACAACGAGGTTGTTGCGCTCCGAGAAGTCGGCTCGCATGGAGGCCACCACCAAGTAGGCGCCGGGCTCGGACAACTGCGGCACGTCGTAGCTATGGTGCGAGCGATAGTCCGGGGTCGGCGGCAGCTCCACCATCCACTCGGCATCGGGAGAGCCGGCCATGATCTCCTCGGCCTCACGGTAGTGCGGCTGAAGATTGAAATCCTCGGCACCCTCAACGAAGTCGACGAGGTCGTAGCGGTAGGCCCGAAAATGCAAGGCCGCCAAGTTGCGATGATTGATCTGAATCGAGCGCCGGCCGGCGCCGTCGGTGGCCATCGCTGTAAGGCTGTACGTCGGCGCCTCGATCGAGACCGCAATGTTGGCGCAACGTTGACCACCGATGCTGCCGGGGTGGCGGTCGCGGCCGGCGATGGCGGTGGCACGGGCCCGCACCAGCGCATCGGGGTTGGATTCGGAACGGATAAACTCGGCCAGCACCGCCTGGCCCATCGACCACCAGCCGAAGCTCGTGTCGAACCGCTCCTGCACGGCCTCGAGATGGCGGCGGATGGCGAGCCGGTCGCCAGTGGCGCTGAGGGCGGCGTGAAGACGGCGAAGTCGTTCGAGACGGGCCTCCAACGCAGCCTCCAGACGGTCGCCGCTCGCGTGCCAGGCCTCGAGATCTTCGAGGAGTGCGCCGATCTTCACCAGTGGGTGAACCGCAGCATCATCGAGCGCGACCGCGGACGATGCTTCCGGGTCGCCTGCGATCAGGACCGCGGCATCCAGCCGAAAGACATCGTTGGACTCGGCCGGGCTCCACAATGAGGTGTCCACCAACAACTCGACCCACATATAGGTAACGGCGTCGCGTAATGTGCCACGGATTCGCGGCGGGTAGTTGTTCTGCTGGATGTAACGAGCCAGCCCGCCGAGGGGCTCACTCCCCCACTCACCACGTTTGGACCACAGAGCGAGGTAGGCGCGGTCGGCCTCCTCGACAATCCGTTCGAGGTCCCATGTCTTGAGGTCGAGCTCGCCCGAGGTCTCGACCCGCTCGCGCTGGCGGATCTCCCACGAGTAGACCCGGGCATAGGTCGCGAGCGAGTTGGCGTAGTAAAGCTCGAGAACGGCCTGCGAAACCTCATCTTCGGGCCACGGCTGCTCCCTGAGGAAGCGCACCGCGGTCTCGTAGCCGTGCAGCGCCATCCGCAGCTTGGTCTCCTCGACCAGAGCGCGGGTCCACTCGTCGGCGTCGCCCGCCTCCCGCGCGCGCTCGCGAATCGCCGCTACCGCCTTCGAAGCGGCCTCGAACTTTTGCTCCGAGATCAAGCGGTCGACCTCGTTCCAGGTCATTGGCCCCTCCCCTCCCGGAGTGATGGTAACCGGCTCCTGCGGTGGTGAGGGCGCGGTCAGTGCCTGCAGCGCCGCAGCCGATACCACGACGACGAGAAGGGCTGTCAGGAGAATGATGGGACGCGAGCTTCTGAGGGCTGGTGTTTTTCTCATGTCTACAGTTTAGACACACGGAAACGCGGAAAGTTCCAAACACCCGCGTTCGATGGCATCAGATAGATGCTCGATGCTCGATGCTCGATGCGACAAAAACCTAAATTCCTGGACCGCGTTGTCAGCGAGCGGATCTGGTATCCGGCATCTGGCATCTGGTATCCGGAATGGTGGGTGGGTGAATCGAATATCGAGGTCTCGTCTATTTCTGGTTCTGCGGGACCGCCCACTCCTTGAGCTGTTCGGCCTCCGTCGGCTGGTCGCGACTCCACCGCGCGCCTTCGGCGACTATCGAATCGGCATCGCCGGCAAGCTCGTCGAGCGACTCGAAGGCTCGGTTTCTCTCCTCCGGCGTGCCCAAGGAACGAACGATGTTGAGGCCGACGATGGCCTCGCACCGGAAACGCCGGTCGGGTGAGCTCTCAGCCGCCTCGATCACGGCATCAAGCTTGCCGGGCCGGAGGCGAAGCTCTACCTCTTCCTCGGCATTCCCGTCAAATGAGTCCAGAAGGTCCGTCGACGTAAGCTGTTCCATGGTCCGCAGGCGCTGCGGCGCCACCTCGCCCAGGACCACCGACGCCAATAACGCCAGCTCCAGGTCACCATCGGCACGAGCGCGTTGGTAAACCCCCCGTGTTGCGATGTGAATGCAGGCCAAACCAACCAGGTCAGAGATCACGACCACATCCTCCTGGCGCAGCAAACGGCCCAGGCGGATCGCGCGCCGGAAGTCGGCCATCGCGGCTTCGGGGTTCTCCGCGGTCAGTCCTCGAGCCACCCAGGAGCGGACGAAGTTCAACGGCAGGAGGAGATTCGCGACCTTTGTCGAATAGCCGTCAAGCTCGAAGATTTCGGGGTAGAACTTCATGGTCGCCTGGTCGCACCACGGCTCGGCTTCGAGCAGTAGCGGGTCATCGGGAGGCAGGACCTTGCCCAGCCACTCCGGTCCTTCGACCCTGCGACCCAAAGCGGCCATAGCGTCGCCAGCGCGTGGGCCGGCATCTTTGGCGAAGAGGGCGAACCACTCCGCAGCGTTCGCAGGGCCGTTCCCCAGAGGGGCCAGGAGATCGAGGTCGGTTTGGAACCGCAACGGCCAGTCCTGATTGGAAGGACAGGTCCAGCACGGCACCTCGAGATCGGCCACCTGGAGCACGGCAGGATTCGGCACCGAGGCGGCAGGCGCGCGAGGCATAACCGCGGAGCTGTTGCGGGCTATCAAGCGCGCTCCGAGGGAACCCGCCAACACCACAATCACGGCTGCTGCGAGCACTACGGGCCATATTTTCGAGCCACGGTTCATTGAAGTCATGACGGGTTCCCTCCCAATTCGAGTTCGGTCAGGCTATCGCCGGTAGTTGAAATGAGTCCGACGATCGGTTGTACGTTTGCAGAAATCCGGACCGGGCGCAGAATGTCGGCGAATTGCTCGTCGATGCGGTTTTCCGCGACCAGGGCCGGGTCGATCTGACGAATGCTGGTTCCCATATTCTGGGTCAGCAGGACGTTCCCGGCCAGAAGCAGAACCACCGTCGCCGCCCACGCGAGGCGGATTCCCCGGTGATCCCAAATCCTGGACCACACGTCTGGAGACTCTGTCTCCAAACGCTCGCGAGCCGCTTCAAGTACTCTCGAGCGGAGGCTGAGCGGCGGCCCTGCCGGTTCGAGACCCTCTATCAAACGATCGACAAAGGTATCTGTATCGTCGGATTTCATGATCCAACCTCCATCAACTGTCGAAGCTTGGAGACGCCGTTCCGGTACCTGCTCGCGGCCGTGAACTTCGGTACCCCGACGATCTCGCCGATCTCCGCAAAGGTGCAACCGGCAAAATGTTTCAAGTAGATGACGTCCCGGTGCGTCTCCGACAAGCCGGCCAACAACACCGACACCTGGGCTGCGTCCAACATCCGCTCGCTGTTGCCATCGGCAGCGGTGAGATATGGGAACTCTTCGATAGGCTCCGCCTCGCGACGTCGTCGCCGGCGGGTGACATCAATCGCAGCACGGTGGGTGACCGTCAACAGCCAGGCTTTGGGGCTTCTGACCTTCGCCAACCGGCGCCCTTGCTCGACAACCCGCACGAACACATCCTGCACCACGTCTGCGGCGTCCTCCTCGGACCCGGTGCGCCACAGGGCAAGGCCGTAAAGCTGCGGCGCTGCCGCGTCGTAAAGCTCTGCGACGGCGGCCAGCCGTCCGTCGACCAGATCCCGGAAGAGGTCTTGCCAGCTCCGCTCGGCCCGGCGGGCCGGTGCATCGCCTTCCGGAGCAAAGGGCGGCAGTTCGTCAGTCACGGCTTCCACATTACTTGAGACGCACGAGCGAGTCGTTCTTGTCAC